>JBFEUB010000235.1:0-5070 GCA_041547605.1 Desulfobacteria bacterium | reverse complement strand
TCGGCGATTATTTCAAACGCGAGTTGCAGCGCATGTCACCCATGGATATTGCTGACGTTGCCTATGATCGGTTTCTTGCCAATGGGAAACCCGAAACCTCTTTTCTCGCCCATCCCGGTGAAAGCGTGCGATTACGCATCATTGACGGCTCTGCAACGACTTACTTCCATCTTGAGTTCGCTGGTGGCGCGATGCGGATCATCAGTGCTGACGGTTTGGATGTAGAACCTGTCGAACAACGTCGTCTCCTTATTGGCGTAGCCGAAACATATGATGTGCTCGTTCAAATCCCCGCCGCGGGTGCCTATGAATTCCGGGCCACTGCTCATGATGGTTCGGGCCATGCTTCGGTTTGGATCGGTTCCGGTGACCGCCACCCAGCCTCTGACGTGCCAAGGCCGAACCTGTACCATTCCATGGGGGACCTCAGCCTGAGAAGCATCTTCGCATTCACCCCGGCGGGCGCTATGGGAATGTCCGACACCATGGTGGAGGCCGGCGCATTCGACCGACCCGGCATGATGGGTATGGGAAAAATGCACCACGGCCCGGACCATTCCAAAATGAAAATGGACGCTATAGATCTTTCCTCAACTATAAGTCCAGACCACAAGACACACGACCACGGTGCGCTGATGGAGAAACCTTCTTCCTTGGCCGAAGGTGCGGACCACAGCGGCCAACTCATGACAATGTTGCCTCAACCCTCGCACATCGGAAAAAAACATGGCACGGATTTTCGAGTCCTTGGTGCCGACGTTTCTAGCTCCAGAAACCTCGCACTTGACGGCATGGACCCGCGTCGCCCTTGGCCCCCGTACGAAAAGCTACGATCTACTGAACCCACAATCTTCTCCGCCGACAAACCGGTGCGTGAGATCCGACTTACCCTGGACGGTGACATGGAACGCTATGTCTGGTTTCTTAACAAAAAACCTCTTTCAGAAAGCGACTCAATCCGCGTCCGGGAAGGCGAAGTGGCGCGCTTTATCATGATCAACCGAACAATGATGCACCACCCGATGCATCTGCACGGCCACTTTTTCCGAGTCGTTAACGGCCAAGGGGACTATGCCCCCCTGAAACACACGGTTGACGTCGCACCCATGTCGACCACTGTCATTGAGTTTGAAGCTAACGAGTTTGGCGATTGGTTCTTTCATTGCCACCTGCTTTACCACATGGAAAGCGGTATGGCCCGTGTAGTGCATTACGAAAGCTTTGATGTTGATCCTGAACTCGCTGCAATCCGGCACAACCTCTACAAAGAGTGTTGGTATTTTTGGGGGCAGGCAGACATCCTTAACAACATGACCCAAGGATCTGTGACGCTTTCCAATACAAGAAACAACTTAATCGCCGCCTGGGAAGCGGGATGGCATGACGTGGACAAGACCGAATGGGAAGGGATCTTCACCTGGAATCGATACATGAATGGCTTCTTTAGCTTTTTCGCCGGCGCCGACCTTCTAGGTGAACAGGATGATCTTGACAAGGCACGAGGGGTGCTTGGATTGCACTACCTGCTTCCGATTAACGTCGAGTCAAGCGTGTGGGTTGATACTGACGGAGGGGCACGCATCAATTTGGACAAAGAATTTGAATTGACCCCGCGCCTCACGCTGTTTGGTGAAGCCGAATACGATACCCATGAAAAGTGGGAGGGAAGCGCGGGTCTAAGCTACGCGATTGACAAGTACTTCTCTCTCATTCTTCTCTGGCATTCCGAATACGACTGGGGTGCCGGCGTGCACATCTGCTTCTAGCCGCGTAACCTCTTAAAGCCATTTGTTTCAACAGACCGCGTCACCCCGGGGCGTATCGGGCTTTGACGAAAGCTCAACCCTGGGCTACTTTCGATAGCGGTTTCACGTCTTTCATTGGGGTCTTACTTAAGATCCAACACCTCTTACTTCATGATAAAGAAATAATCTCTAAGATAGCCAGATCCGAGGTAATGCCATATTATGTCTGAAAAATAGAGGCTGAAAAACTTACGATATGAATTTGTAATCTCGGGTCTTCTCATATTGAACATAATGGGAAGAACGTTTGAATTTCCCCCCGCCCCAAAAATCCAAGATAATGTAAAGGAATGGAAACTCGGTACATACCCCAAAAAGCCCGTTTTTCGTTGCCAACCTGCTTTCAATATGGTTTTCATATCTTGGCATTTCCTTTTATGTATGATGTTTTGAGACATGAGTTTGAACTCGTGATTTGAAGGCCCCAGAATATCTATCGCTTGCTGGCGAGAAATCCGAGGTTCAGAGAGCGAATGGCTCGCGCCAAAGACTTCTAGCATGGGAAAAACAGTCCACATATCCGAATTGATGGCCCACAGCCGTGTTCAATTCGGCACAAGCGGCGCGCGAGGTCTTGTTGCTGACATGACCGATGAGGTTTGCTACGCCTACACCGCAGCATTCATAAAATACCTTGAACAGAAGGGGGAGCTCTTAGGTCACGACAGGCGAATTGCCATAGCTGGTGACCTGCGCCCGAGCTCGAATCGAATTATGGCAGCTGTGGCCAGCGCAGTCACTGACCGCGGATTCGAGTCCTTTAATTGCGGCAAGCTCCCATCTCCGGCAATCGCGCTATATGGAATCGAACAAAAGATTCCCGCTATTATGGTTACGGGGAGTCATATCCCCGAGGCCCGCAACGGCATCAAGTTTAACAAGGCCTCGGGTGAAATCCTAAAGGATGACGAAGAGGGCATCAGGCAGCAGCGCCTGGACTTGCCGGATCATTTCGACGAAAAGGGGATGTTTCGAAACCCTGTTGCCATTGGGTCTCTGGAGCAAGAGGCGGCACAGTCCTATTTACGCCGCTGGATCGAAGCATTTCCCGCTGACTGCCTCAAGGGAGAGCGACTTGGGCTTTACGGGCACTCTGCTGTGGGACGTGACATCCTTTATCAGATCTATGTTGAGTTGGGTGCTGAGGTGGAAAAACTGGGTTACACCGACACATTTGTTCCGGTTGATACGGAGGCCATTCGACCTGAGGACGTGGAGCTCGGCTTGCGGTGGTCTGAACAACATGCTTTTGATGCCATTGTCTCAACTGACGGCGACAGCGACCGTCCGTTGATCAGCGACGAACACGGAAGATGGTTGCGTGGTGACGTGGCAGGAATTCTCTGTGCTCGGTATTGTGGGGCAGACGTGGTGGTCACGCCTGTGAGCTGCAACACAGCAGTAGAGAAATGTCAGGCCTTCAAAGAAGTTAGGCGCACCCGAATTGGATCGCCGTATGTTATAGACGAGATGTTGCGTGCCGTGGATGAAGGCGCAAGACGGGTCGTCGGGTACGAGGCCAATGGCGGCTTCTTGACTGCATCGCCCATTGAAGTCAATGGCGGGATACTCGATCCTTTGCCAACACGAGATGCGGTCATTGTCCATCTCAGCATCCTGTGCACGTCTATTCAGACGGGGTTGCCGATTTCCCGTCTCGTGGCAGAACTGCCGCAAAGGTTTACTGCGAGTGACAGGTTGAAAGAGTTTCCTACCGAAAAAAGCCATGCGAAAATCGCGACATTGCTCGAAGGCGGGAATGCGGCAATCGAGGCGTCTTTTGGCGCGTTGGGACCCGTTATAGAGACAGACCACACCGACGGGTTGCGCATAACCTTTGAGAGCGGAGAGATCCTGCATCTGCGCCCTTCAGGAAACGCCCCTGAACTGCGTTGTTATACAGAAGCTGATTCGGAAGCCCGCGTGAGAGAAATCAATGCGATAGGCATCGAGGTCCTGAATACGTGGCGAGACTGACGTATGAATCTCCGACCGACAGTTCACCACAGAGGTACTCAGGAGCAAGGGAGGGGCGGGGGCATTTTGATTTTCAATGACGCTCGCCAACCGGAATGCCATGACAAGAGAAGCCCGTTTTACGATTAACAGAATGGCCGAACAAAGGAGTGAAACTCCCGGTGGCAAGCCGCGGGAGAGTTTCAGTAATGACTTCTTGACTTTGACAAAGAGGCTCATAATGAGGAAGTCATTATTACTGATTGTTATCGGTTCATTATTGTTTTCAATGGTATATTGCCAGGGCGAAAAGGATGTTCCTCGTATTGGTATATTCAAGAAAGTTACATTGAGCCGGACGATCCTATAAATCCGATTTCAATTGAATTGCCCGTCCAGTTTAGATAAAAGTTGCATACCTTGGCATCTCGGCAAATTAGGATGTTTGGAAGTTATCCGGGAAATTCTCGACCTCAAATATCTAAAGTTTTGCCGTGAGAGACTCTTGAGGCTCGGTTTATTCTGACATAATTGGCAAGGTACGTCAGGTCTTGGCGTCGTTCGAAAGCCCGCTGGACGCGTTGTATGATTCGCCTTGCGTTTCTCATATGGTTTCCATATAAAAAATCCACGAAGCGCATCAGCAATCACCAACTAATTGTTTTTGCATGGAATGTTCAACAAAACGTTTTGGTGTATTAGACGGAGACACACCAAGAACGCGTCTTATATGGAAACCATATAATCACATGTTAGGTGGAACTGGTATACAAAGGAGAGCCCGATGAGAACAAGAGTGGGTTTGTGGATTGACCATAGGAAGGCCATTATCGTGGCTGTTACGGACAAAGGGGAAGAGATAGGACTGATAATATCGAAGGCAGAAAAACAGCTCCGGCGTTCTGGTGATTTACCTCTTAAGGGTCCCTATGAATCACAGAAGGTCCCCGCGGATGGTAGCCGCCAGAGAAGTTTTACGGCACATCTCAACTTCTATTACAATGCGGTCATTGCGTGCATTGGCGATGCGGAATCCATTCTGATATTTGGTCCTGGTGAGGCAAAGGGCGAACTGAAGAAGCGTCTTGACAAAAAGAGACTGGGCGGACGCATCGCAGGTGTTGAGACAGTTGACAAGATGACGGATCGCCAGATTGCGGCGAAAGTTCGACAGTACTTTGCAGAATAGCGTTCGGCAATAGCATCGAGCACGTTCACACTGGCTGTAATCGCAAGTTTGGTCAAATTCACGATTCTGTCATAAGATCCAGAAAATCGGGGCCCCCAAATTCTTTTCGATTTGCAAACC
>JBFEUB010000234.1:0-5130 GCA_041547605.1 Desulfobacteria bacterium | reverse complement strand
TTCAAGCCGTCAGGCGCAACCGGAGCGCAACAACTCGGGCGGAGCCCTCAGACAGCTTGCAATTTTAAACGCCAGTCACATTCAAAAATCTTCTCCAAAATTGCACAATGTCGTTCGCCAAGTAATATTTTCAATCATCAACGACTTGCGAGCAAACGGTACATATTTTTGACAATCAGTCTAACAGGATGGGGACGAAGCCCAATCCCGAAAGTGGGGACCGATGAGCTTTTTGCAAAGTCGTCAAGGTTGTCTCCCTTGAATCAGTTTAACGAATCCAGTCTTGTCCGCCAAGGTCGTCAGATCGCCCAAGTCATCGATATCCCCCCCCGCTATTTTTCTTAAGACTCTTCTCATAATCTTACCGCTGCGGGTCTTGGGCAGGGCATCAGTAAACTGGATCTTGTCCGGTGTCGCAATGGGGCCTATTTCTTTTCGCACATGTTTGATTAAGGCCTTCCGCAAAGCATCTGATCCTTTGACTGAGGCATTTAATACCACGAAGGCATAGATTCCTTCACCTTTTACCTCGTGGGGATATCCAACAACAGCGGCTTCGGCTACGGAACTGTGAGAGACAAAGGCGCTTTCGATCTCAGATGTTCCCATCCGGTGGCCAGACACATTGATGACATCGTCCACGCGACCCATGAGCCAGTAGTATCCATCCTCATCTTTTTTTGCCCCATCTCCTGTGAAATACTTACCAGGGAATTGGCTAAAGTACGTATGTTTAAAACGCTCGGGTTCACCGTAGACTCCACGCATGATGCCCGGCCATGGCTTCGTAACCAGGAGATATCCGCTTTCGTTTATCTTGCATTTTCTACCTTTATCATCCACGATCCGAGGAACAATCCCCGGAAAGGGGACTGTGGCTGACCCAGGCTTGGTGGGTATGGCACCCGGAAGAGGTGAAATAAGCATGCCACCTGTTTCCGTCTGCCACCAGGTGTCCACAATGGGACACCGGCCCCTGCCAATGTGCTTATGATACCATCTCCAGGCTTCTGGGTTAATGATTTCTCCCACACTACCGAGAAGCCTCAGGGCGTTCAAATCGTAGCGTTTTGGCCATGTGTTTCCATGTCTTGCCAGCGCCCTGATCACTGTCGGGGCTGTATACAATATGTTAACCCTATATCGCTGCACAATTTCCCAATATCTGCCTGGATCAGGATAGGTTGGGATGCCCTCAAACATCAAGCTGGTGGCTCCGTTACAAAGAGGGCCGTAGACAATGTAGCTGTGCCCCGTAATCCAGCCAATATCGGCCGTGCACCAGTATGTATCTTCGTCTCGAATATCGAAGATCCATCTGAAGGTTTGATAGGTATAAAGGAGATAGCCCGCTGTGGTATGAAGCACGCCTTTCGGCTTTCCGGTGGACCCACTGGTGTACAGAATAAACAAGGGGTCTTCCGCATCCATGACCGCTGGATCACACCAGGCCTTGAGATTTGTACTGGAGACTTCGTCATCCCACCAGGAATCTCTTCCCCTTTTCATTTTCACACCAGTGCCGGTTCTCCGAACAACGATACAGGTCTTCACGCCAGGGGAGCTATCCAGGGCCTCATCGGCATTTCGTTTTAAGGCTATCACCCGTCCGCCCCTGAAACCACCATCCGCGGTGATTAGCATTTTAGCCCTGCAATCCCTGATCCGGCTTCTCAGTGAATCTGCGCTAAAACCCCCAAAGACAACGCTGTGGATCGCCCCTATACGGGCACATGCCAGCATGGCGATGGGAAGCTCGGGGACCATAGGCAGATAAATGGCTACCCTGTCTCCCTTCCTTATGCCTTTTTGTCTTAAGACATTAGAAAACCTACACACTTCCTGATGGAGTAACTGGTAAGTATAGATTTTATCTTCGCCTATCTTTTCACCTACCCAGATGAGGGCCGCCTTGTTCTTTCTCCAGGAATCTAAATGACGGTCGAGGCAATTCACGGTAACATTAATCTTGCCTGCTTGAAACCAACGTATCCTTGCATTTTCAAAATCGTAGTCTAAGACCCGGTTCCACTTTATGAACCACGACAACTGCTGAGCCTGCTCCGACCAAAAGCCTTCTGGGTCGTCCACTGAATGCCTGTAAATATTACGATATGCTGTGAAGCTATTAATATGGGCCCTTTTCTTAAAATCCTTTGGCGGAGGATATGTTTCTTGACCCGCTGAAATATGCTTGATGGCTTTCTTCCGCATCGTCATTTTCTCCTTTGAGACTTTATTTTTAACAAGGGAAATGAGGCTTTTTCAACGGCTTGCACGACTCTTTGGATCTCCGTTTGCGTTTTTTTCTTGAAATCGTCGGGAATGAAGTGGGGCCTGTCGATCAAAGAGGAAAGGCCATCGCCCCAGAACACACCGCCAAAGGCCGCAAGATCCTCTTCGCTGGGTCCCCGATGATTCATAATGGCCCATGCCAACGTCCATGTCCTGGCAACATTTTCCCGAACATAGCCCCCCCCGCCCAGGGCCAAAAGTTTTGGCGAAGCTTGCATGATCGTCTGCAATGCCTGACTAAGCGACCGATTCGTCAATTGCAACGAGGAAAAGGGATCCGAAAACAACACGTCAACACCGAGCACTGCCACTACCACGTCTGGCTGAAAAGCTTGGGCCACCGGCAAGAAGATTCTGTCAAAGGCCCATAAGAATTCCTCGTCACAGGTATTTTCCGGCAGAGGGACATTCATCGCATACCCCTTGGCACGGCCTTGCCCAATTTCGCTTTCAAACCCCGTTTTGAAAGGGTAAAGCGTCTGTCCGCTTTCGTGAAATGATACCGACATCACCTTGCTCGTCTTGTAAAAGGCCGCTTGAACCTGATCCCCGTGATGCGCGTCAATATCTATGTAAAGTATGCGTTTTCTTCTGCGGAGCCATTGCTTGATCGCAAGTACAATATCATTGACGTAACAGAAACCGGCAGCAAAATTCTTTCCCGCATGGTGAAAGCCCCCAGTGGGGCTGAAGACAACGTCCGCCGCACCCTGATCTATGAGTTCCGCTCCCAAAAGCGTCGCCCCTGCTGCCAGGACATGATAATCGTACACGCCTTTGTAAACAGGGCACTCAGTGGTTCCCAATCCGTATCGTAACCATTTTTCATCAGACGCCCCCTGATTTGCTTTTTTTAGAAGGCCGATATATTTCTTAGTGTGAAAGCTGAGAAGTGCCTCAGTATGGGCAGGCTCTGGGCTATGAATCTCTGTTGAATCGTGGTTAAATAGCTTTAATCTCTTGCATAATTGGTACGTCACCTCACTTCTGTCAAAGAGCCAAGGATATCCTTTATATGCTCTGAACTTGGCGAACTTCTGACTGTATATGAAAGCCGAGCGCACGGGTGTGTGCCTGTCTTATTTTCTGCAGACTTTCGGAGGCGTGGTCTTCCGGGGCCTTAGGTGCAATTCCATTTCGCGGTCTCGTTCGATCTCGCCGCAGAATACAAACCCCACCTTCTCAAAAACTCTAATAGCCCGGGTATTGGCGGTGCGGACCGTCACCACGACCTTCTCGCATCCAGACTCCTCTGCCACCGCCTTCATTACGATTGAAAGTCCAGTGCCGATGCCACAGTTTCGGAACCCCCTACAAATGAAGATCAGATACTCAGGACACGAAGGCGTGCAAGAGAGGTCGAGGGCGATATGGCCAATGATCTGGCCTTTATATGTGGCCAAGATATTGAACAGATCCGATATCAAATAATTGAGCCATTTGAGCCGGACCTGATCATTAGGCGGCGGCAAGCCTGACTCAAGGCCTTTGGGTTCGAAGGTATCATACATCCCCTTCAAACCTACGAAATCTTTGTCCTCATAGGCCCGGACGTGAATGAGCCGTCGCCGCTTGTCATGGATTTGAGTCGGCAGAGTTCTAAACAGCCACTGTTTCCGTCCGGCAGTGCCCATCTTGTCGTGAACCTGAAAAACGTTTATTGGCGTACAAGATTAAGTTTTTCATAAAGCTTTGCAAAATCAAACACTTGGTCTACCAGATTCATGCCATGCTCCATCTTTTCTCTTTTTTCCAACTTGAATTTTCCAACCATGGCTTCTACGTTCTTTGCCACTGTGTACGTGTCATCCCTGGTGACCATAATCGGCACGCCTTTTGCCTCTGCTCGTGCAATGATCGTATCGTTCGGGTAGAGGTTTCCAGAAAGCACCAGACAGCTGACCCCATTTTCGATGGCAACAAGCTGGATGTCTGTTCTATCACCACCCACAATAATCCCGGCTCCAGGCCTTTTCAGGACATAGCTTATGAACTTGTCCACCTGCATGCCCCCTACCAAGAAGTTCTCCACCAAGCCGTCCAGCATATCCTTACCGCATACGACATCTGCGTTGAGATGGGCAGCGAGATCACTTATTCCTATGGACCCTAATAACGCATCTTCAGGAACTGACCCGTAATACTCCAAATGCCTGCGGCGCAGAAAAGGTGAGACAAGTTCTTTTATCTCATTCAGATCGTCGGGTTTCACTCTGTTGAATACGACGCCAATCATGGGATCCCCTATGACATTCTTCAGCTCCACAAGCGTATCAATACACACTTCGAATGCATATCTTTCCATAAATAGGGCATAGGCATTCAGCAGTTTGATGAGTTGTACACCGGAAACACCAAGAGAACTGCCCTCGCTAAAATTATTATCACAACCAACAATCACTACATCCTTCTGCTGAGATATCTTTTCAAATGCGCCTTTTATCTTCTTCTCCAACCCCGTGATGTCTTTTTCGAAGTTCTGCATGATAACATCCCGGGTGATGACGACAGGGCACATGAGTTCCAAGGGATCTTCTAAATGGAAGAGCCCATTAATGAGCCAAGCGGCTTTGTCGGTGACAATATTGTCCACCTTGACGGGAAAATGTCCCAAAGGTTTGAAATAGCCGACTTTGAAACCATCTCTCCTCAGCCGGTCAATTAACCCCATGGTCAACAGTCTTTTGCCGGTGTGTCTATCAGTGGAAGTAATATATAAGGCACGCATGATGTCTCCTTTCCTCAACAGTCAACAAAGCCGTAACTCTAACAGAACCCATCTCAAAAATGCGGATCAGGGTTCAGGGCAAGGCGCGGGGTGGCGCGCAGTCCCGC
>JBFEUB010000233.1:0-5147 GCA_041547605.1 Desulfobacteria bacterium | reverse complement strand
GGGCCTAAGGCCCTCAAACAGTTTATGATTCTTAACGCTCCACTCAGCTGAAGTCCGGCTCCGAAAAAGCTCAATGTCGCTCGGAAAAGGCTTTCGGCTCCAGTATCAGTAATAGAACTTATTCCTGGGACACGACACTAGTAATGATTGTTAAGAAAGAAAAAAGGACGGGAGCCGGATCTCAGGCTTCGATTCCAGGCACATGAATGAAGAGGAGCTGAACAGTGAAAATCACTCGGCTAAAACCAAAGGAAAAGAAAGGGCTCGTGGTCGTGATGACCGGTCACGGAAAAGGAAAAACCACAAGTGCTCTCGGCATGGCAGTCCGAGCGTGCGGACACAACATGAGGGTCTCAATCATTCAATTCATGAAAGGCGACATTTGGGCCGGGGAATGGGAAGGGATTCAACACATGGATTGCCGGGTGGAACTGATCCGCATGGGTAAAGGCTTCTGCGGCATTGAGGGAAATCCCTATCCATATCAAGAACACCGGGAGAATGCCCAAGATGCGATTCGGCTGGCCCTCCAGAAAATGGAGTCTGGCCACTATGATATGCTTATTCTAGATGAAATTAACAATGCACTTCACCTGAAGTTGGTAGATCTAGACCAGGTTCTGGAAATTATCAACAAAAAACCGTCTCTCATGCATCTGGTTCTGACCGGACGCGATGTCCATCCGCAGGTGATCGATCTCGCAGACACGGTAAGCGAAGTAATTGAAATCAAACACCCGTACAGAAAAGGGATGGAACCTCAGCCGGGCATTGATTATTAAAATACGAATGACTTCCAGCAAAATAGACATGAAAACCTTGAAATGGAGACGATTCTCTGATTTATGATGAGGCGCTGGGCGAGTCTTACGCATAATCGTAGGATGGGGACTCGCCCGATGCTTTAAGCAAACAGATACCTTGCAGCTGTTTTGGTCACATCTTATCCCCATCCTCATCATGAACCGCTTTGAGGCCCATGACGCAATCCGTGACCCCGTCAGACGGGCCGGAGAATGGTAGATGAAACGAATTGTGGTCATTGTCATTTTGCTGGCAGCAGCGCTCTCAGCCGCGTATGGTGCCCTGATCTATTACGACAACAATTTCAAGTATGGCAGGATGCGAGAAACACCGGCTGTCAAACCCCATGAAGATCCTATCCCGAATATGGATGAAGGTGTGGTTCCCGTGCATGGCGGAGAAGCACTGTTTAGACATGGCAAGGGCGAAGCACTTTCTTCACCCTTGAAATGCGATGCCCCCAAGATCTTGGCCGCGGGGAAGAGAGCCTACTTCACGTACTGCGTCCCCTGTCACGGCAGATATCTCGACGGCTTGGGCACAGTGGGCCAAAGCTTTTATCCTTTACCAACAAATCTCAAAAGCCCCGAAGTCCTCAATCAGGACGATGCATCCCTTTTCTACACCATTGGTTTTGGCCAAAAGCGAATGCCTGCGTTGGCAACGACCATTGCTGTGAATGATCGCTGGGCTGTCATCCATTACGTTCGAGCCTTCACTGTCGGCTCCGTTGAGTCGAAGTAGAAGTCCCGGTTCCCGAGAGAACTGAACACCTATTTTTGTCAAAATGCGGCCCGCGGTTCAGGGATTAACAGGTCTGTCCGGGGGTTTGGGCCATGTTGGATTTTAGCTATCGGTCGACCGCAAAGCTTTGCACTGGCCATCCCCTGGCTTAGCCTTTCTATACGTCAGCCTTCTTTGCTCTATGTGATGATAAACATCGTTTTCTTTGCCTGCAGCCTGCCGTCCCTGATTCTTGCCCACCAAACGGGCACATGCAAGGCCCTTTCTTACCTAACTTGCTTCCCTCCCGGGTTTTCCATGGTAACTCTCAAAGACTTTGCAGAACTTCGACAGCAGACAAGTTACTAAGGGGGGCAATACGGAAGCATGGGGACAAAAGATAAAGGATAAAATAAGAAGGCCACAGAGTCTCTTTTTTGATGCGTTGTCCGTGCGCAAGGAGGAGGGCGAGAACCCTTGGCCCTATGTAGGTGACAGGAAATCGGGGGAGGGGTCATTTTTCTCTTCTCAGGCATTTTTTGGTGTGCAGAGAGAAAATTTGTCGCCGCCGACCTCAGACTTCCCTTGCAGCATAAGACCTCACATAGACAATCCGTTGGGCAAGTTATCCCATATGTTACGTCTTTAATTCCTTAGCGGCATAAACGCGAGCGGGAGATTTACAAAAATTGCAATTGGCATAAGTCATCGAAAACGGGCACCTATGTGAATCTTTCTCCAGACATTCAACAAATGAGTCGAGTCCAATATCTATTGCTTTACAGGTAAACCCGACGCCCGGCCTGTAGCGCTTACATGCTGCAAGCAGTTTTTGGCCACCCATAGCTTCTTCTATTTTCCTAATATGGGCTTTTTCCATGTGTTTCCCCTTTTGGCACCATGTATCTATGCTGAAAGCACTATCAACCGCCTTCAATCCCTTTATCGGAATATTGACCGTACACTTTATACAGGGCAATCCCAATTTTTGGCGGGTGAAGTACCAGTTTCTTGGGGAAAAAACACCAGCGGAAAACAACCAGAAAGGGGGAATTCTGTCCCATTCGGGCAGGGGCAAAAACAGAGCCTTTCCCTCAAACATCTTAACAACATGGCCGGGAAAAGGCGTGTTACATGTTACTTCCTGAATTTCTCTGCTATGTAAATACGGAGAGGACATTGGCACAAATATGAACGCCCAAGAAACAATGCGAATTTGCACCTTTGAGGAATGTCCTCCAAGCATTCTAGAAAGAGTTCATTTCCAATCTGTTTTGCTTTGCAAAGGGTCTTTAGCCCGGACTTATAGCATTCAAAATCCTTGGGGCATTTGAACTGATCAAGGATTTCTTCCATTTCTTTCTTATAGTCTTGTTCCATCTGCCCCCCTAATGTGAAGCGCAAGCGCAGCAGGGTTATTTGCCATGGACACCTTCACCTCCGATGTGTCGTGTTTAGCGTGTTAAAAGGTAGAAAGTCAAGCCAACAGGAAAGGCACAGAAGAGTTCTAGGGATAGGATAACCCGCAATCTCCAAGAGGCTGCTCCCAAAAAGTAAAAGTCACCTATCCATAAGGGCTCTGATTCGAAGTTTTTCGGCTAGATGCTAAACTATTGCTGGTTTGGTGCCAGTTTTCGATGAAATATTTCGGTGCAGATACGTGGTCGGGTGTAAGGTCACGGAGAAGAAACTTCAGAACAGAAAGGAGGCTAATCCTGATGAGCATAACCGTCAGGCAACATGTGATAGCCGAATATGGTTGGTATGGAGGAACGGTCCGGTCTAAAGCCGCACTCGGACAGGATTTGGGGGGAGTTGCACCAGCCTACATGCGCAATTCCTTAGCGATCCGAATGCGAGGGGGACACGAACAATACCATGAATGCCCATAAGAGATCGCGGAATTACAGTCGAACGGGTTTTCTTCGAGACACTCTATAAATGATTCCATTCCAAGGTCTCTTGCTTTGCAGAGATTTTCAATGTCGTTCTGGTGACATTTACAACCTGAAGGACAGTCCTTCAGGAGTTCTTCTATCGTCTGCCTAAGTTCTGTTTTCATCTGCAAGCACCGTTCACGCTAGCCGTTGATATCAATTTTTATCAATATAAACCTACTTCTTACGTACGCAAAGTGGGGCAACACTGTATTTTACGAGAAATAACTATGTATTTTGGAGGGTGCTGGCTTGGTGGGAATCGATGAGAGGGACAGGTTATCTTTCATTAAGGATCTTAACAGCGACGACGTCAAATCTTAGTTGATGGGAAATCCATTTGGTAGTTGGTAGACCTAAGGAAAGAGCACCAAACCAAAGAGCAGCAAGCGGCTTGCCGCACCAGCCCAACGGGTTACTAGGTACTGGTTGCTTCGTGTTGTCAGAAACGAACGGATGCCCATAAAATCTGAGACCCGTGACACAAATGATTTTGTTAGCGATTGCTACCCCACATGATAAGTTTCGTCAAATTGCTGTGGCAAACCGGCGTATTGAGACGGGTCGTCAGTAGAAGAAACGGAAAATTGAACCTCCCTGCAGCAAGCTGCAGGAAATTTTCGACTGTAAGGAAGGGTACCATTTTCAGATTCGCTCGCTAACCCTGTCGCAAGCCACAGGGAATGCGCTCGCTTTTGCAGTTCACGCTGGAAACATCCGCTGGTCATTTCTCCCACAAAATAACAAATGGAATCACATGAAGTGTTTTTGAGACGACTTGAGTCATGCCAAGTTGCCAGTTCGTGCACCTACCCCGCCCATTCAGTAGTCGGTCAATCTCGCGTACTATTTGAGGGATATTTATGACCGGATGGCGAGAAAATATTTCTGGTAGTCCAAAAGTGAGATTACATCCCAGACACTTGTTTGGCCGCTGCTTAACGTGAAACTCAAACTGAAGTGTGGTCCTGGTGTATCCCTTGAACACAAGCGCTATATCGTATGCACCTTCCGTTGCATCGCCGTATAGGGCCTGAAAAAACTGGTCCGCACGCTCTGGGGGAAATAGTTTTTTCAAAACATTGTCGGTCACCGTATCGCTAATACTCAAGAGATCTTTTGACAACATCTGGCTCGCCACTCATCTCACAGGTTTTTCAATTCTGAAGATAGTCTCCTCTTATTTAGAATTTGCACTTGGCAGCAGATTTTTGGGCTGCCGGTGAGCAGGCAATCTCTACTACAACAGAACCCTGTTGGCAAGAGTCTGCTTTCCCTATGGGTGGGATACGCCAACGGGCTATCTTGCGCGAAATTATGGGTGCCCTATTTAAAAGGGCATTAAGGGAGTGGGGTTCGATTGTACTTGTAACGGGTTCCAGAACCGTGGGTGTCGCCATGACAGTCCCCGCAACAAAGATCTCCCCCTGCATAACTATAATCGTCACTATCCAATCAGTACCACCAGTAGAACAGGTGGTACTGATTCCGCATAACCGGCCCTTGCCACCTGACAGAAGGTGACGAACCATATCCATACCGAGATTAGACTGATTGTCAAAAATATGTTCCGTTTGCTCGCAAGTCGTTGATGATTGAAAATATTATTTGGCGAACGACATTGTGCAATTTTGGAGAAGATTTTTGAATGTGACTGGCGTTTAAAATTGCAAGCTGTCTGAG
>JBFEUB010000232.1:0-5149 GCA_041547605.1 Desulfobacteria bacterium | reverse complement strand
TCATGAAGCCTGAGGCAGAGGTAGGCAATGACTCGGTCTGGTTTCTCTGGATGTCCTTTCTTGAGAACCAGACAACGAGAAGTCTCTTCAGCGAGTTCTCTTTCGAAAGATGCTCTATCCCACGGCGCTGGAAAGGAGGCCGTTTCGATATCAAGTAACGTATCAATGTCCGCCTTAGCAAGACAAGACAGATAGCAATCTTTGACCCTCAGGTCCTCTTGTTTCCTTTCAACACCCCGCTGGCCAAGGATATACTCCTCCGGCCATATGCCTGCACGCTCTCTGCAATCTCGCTCAAGTTTTTGTCTTTTCGCATCTTGGCGGCTCGGATCAGCACAGGAAGGTTCACACCGGTCAGCACCTCTATCCGGCCTTCCTCAAGAAACGAAAGGCTGAGATTTGACGGTGTTCCCCCGAACATGTCCGTTAGAATAAGTACGCCATTGCCCTGGTCAACCGCCTTGATACCAGCGCCTATCTTCTTTCTCATTTTTTCGGCGCTTTGACTTAGATCCACGGAAACAGCGGTGGCTGCTCCCAGAGGCCCTTCCAGGATCGACTCGGCTGCCTCAATGAGGGCCTCTCCAAGGCCACTATGGGTAACGACAAGAATTCCTATCATACATATGCGTCCTCGGCCCGTAACGGGGCCAGAAATGGCTAACTCAACTCAATGTCTCTATGAACCAGGTTGATGTGATCGGTTTCATGCTTCAAATACTCGAAGATTTCGTCAGCGATCACAACGGACCGGTGCTTTCCGCCTGTGCAACCCACCGCCACGGTCAAATAGGATTTCCCCTCTTTTTCGTACAAAGGGATCAGGTAGTCAAGCAAATCTAAATATTTTTTCAGAAAAATTTGGGTTTCATCCCATTTTTTCACAAATGCCTTCACTTCGGGCGCCATGCCATCAAGACGCTTCAACTCGGGGACAAAATAGGGATTCGGCAAAAAACGGACATCGATGACCAGATCCGCGTCATGGGGAATGCCATACTTGTAACCGAAAGACAGAACATGAACCTCTACGTGTCCGGTCTGAATCGCTTTGAGCACATGGCCCAAGATAACAGCTTTGAGTTCATGGACATTGTAATGCGAAGTGTCAACAACTTTGTCGGCGATGCCCTTGAGTCCTTCGAGTTGTTGTCTTTCGTTATGTATCGCTTCCAGAAGGCTCCTCCCCTTTGCCAGGGGGTGATGCATCCTTGTCTCGCTGTACCGTCTCAAGAGGATTTCTTCTGAAGCTTCAAGAAAGAGTATTTCGAAACGATATCCCAGCCCACGCAGCCTGTCCAAGACATCCGAATATGTTGAGACAAAATCCTTTTCTCTTATGTCCATGACCAGAGCAAGCTTGGAAATCTCCAAATCACTGTATGTGCGAAGCTCTAAAAACTTTGGCAACAGGGCGACTGGCAGGTTATCCACACAGAAAAACCCCACGTCCTCCAGTGCCTTTATAGCCGTACTCTTTCCGGAACCGGAAAGCCCGGTAATGATGACAATCTTTCCTCGTTTCGACGACGTCAGCACGGCCCCCTGTAACTATAAGCTATCTCAAAAATGCGTCTGACGCTCCATCGCGGCGTTGCGAGTCGGCTCAAAATGCTCACATACTCCGTGTATGCTGCGCTTTTTCGCCGCTCCGCGCCTTGCCCTGAACCCTGATCCACTTTTTTGAGATAGCTTATAGTGTCTCGTCCCACGAATAAGTTTAATTATTCAAGTCTCGCACCCCTGAATGAAGTCTGTAACCGATATGCTGGGGGTTTTTCGTCCAATCATGGTACGGTAAGGAATTTCGCTGAACGAAGGCCTACAGCCATTTCCGGCGACAACATATGCAAGGCTACTAAAGGCATTGGAGGCCGCAGTGAAGCGAATTTCCTTACCTGCCAAGCTCACGTTAGTGTAAAAGCGGTCAGTCATCATTATCGCGTATTGAAGAGGATATTTCTCACTTTTTAGCTTTACTTCAACTAGTTGAAAGGGGTCTGAAACTTGAGTTAATTACTTATGCTGAAGCCGAAAGCCTTTTCCGAGAGATATTGAGTATTTTCGGGCACGGAGTGAAGCTCTGCGCTATGAGTCGTCAGGATTGAAATCCCGCAAACATACGCAGGGCCAATTCCTGGCAACGCCGGAGATGGGGTATCATCCCGATGACAGCGGGAAGGGTAAACAAAACGAAGATCCAACAGAGGAATCATATTCCACTAATCCAGGACGTACAAAATTTAAAGCAAAGCCGGAAATCTAGCTTAATTTCAATACGTTCCAAGGCTTCTTCATTTTGTGTACGCTCAATTGAGGTGGGACGTTTGGCAAAGGTCCCAACGCATGGCCCAGTCATCTGGAAAACCCATGCAGACCGACCCAGCCCACTTTCAAAATTCATGGTCTTCGTCGGCGATTACCATGTAGAGCTTATGCCGGTCAGCAGCAGTCATTAGCCGCTGCCTAAAGCTGCTGTCTTTGAGTAAGCGGGATATCCTGGCAAGCATACGCAGGTGAGCACCTGTCGAATTTTCGGGGGCCATCAACAGGAAGAAAAGGTGGGCAGGTTTGCCGTCAATCGCTTCAAAGTCAACGCCCTTGTGGCTTCTTCCAAAGCCAACCAACAATGACTCGAGAGTCTTCAGCTTTCCGTGGGGAATGGCAATGCCATCCCCAATGCCGGTGCTGCCAAGACGCTCACGTTCCATAAGGACCCGAACCATTTCCTCCTGGTTCACCCCTGAGGTCTGTGCAACGGGGGCCGTGAGCTCTTCCAACACACCTTTCTTGTCAGTGGCATGCAGTTCAGAAATGATGGTCTCTTCTTTCAAAATGTCTAATATTCTCATGTTATATATCCGGTTTGTTGGTTTTACTTTGCCGCTTCAGTCCATGGAGTCCTCAGCCCAACAAACATCAGAAAATCAGCAAATCCGAGAAGCTGTTTATGTCATAAACGACTCGATCCTGCCAAGCGTGAAGTTCTTGCCCTGAAGGGCCAGGCTTCTACCAACGGCAGCACTTCGCGTCCGGGAAGCGACCCGGTGAACCTGTTTATGAACTAGGCCGAATCAATCCGTAATTGCCGTCTTTCAGACGGTACAACACATTGACTTCTTCGCTCTGGGCATTGGTAAAGACTAAAAAACTGTCCTTGACCAGGTCCATCTGCAAAACGGCTTCATCAACGTCCATGGGCTTATAATCGATGTTCTTGATTCTAACAACGCGAGACGGCGTCTCTTGACCCAGATCCCCGGGTGCCGCCATTGCCTCTGCCTCTTGATATCGTAACATCTTAGATCTTGCAGCAGTTGAGCGACGTTTCTTGAATTTCTTCTTATTCTTTATAATCTGCTTTTCAAGCTTGTCCAAGGCCATATCTATGGCCGAATACATGTCAGAGGTTTCTTCATGACTATTTACAACGAAACCGTCCGCGCTAATGTTGATGTCAGCAACATGACGAAATTTCTCCACGGTTAGTACCACGTTTGCTTTAGCAGGATTGTCTACGTACTTGTCGAATCGATCCAGCTTCTCACATGCATATGCTTTCAATGTTTCTGATGGATCGAGGTTGATGAAAGTCACCGACGTTTGCATGCTGATTGGCCTCCCTGTATCTTTTTACGTTTGTTAGAGGGCAGAACGCCGAGCATCTCCCGGTATTTGGCGACTGTCCTGCGCGCTATATTGATGTTTGAAGACTTCAAAATGTCAACCATCTTCTTGTCACTATAAGGTTTCTCGGGGTCTTCAGATTCAATAATCTGTCGTATCTTTTCCTTGACGCTTGCTGAAGCAACCGCCTGTCCGTCAAATCGATAAATAGAACTATTAAAAAAGAACTTCAGTTCAAAAATGCCTTGCGGAGTATGAACATACTTGTTCGTGGTAACCCGACTCACCGTCGACTCATGCATCCCAATGTCTGCAGCCACGTCCCTCAGCACCATCGGCTTCAAATGGGCAATCCCGTTTTCCAGAAAATCGCGTTGAAAAAGAACAATACTTTCAACCACCTTGTAAATGGTCCTCTGACGTTGGTGAATGCTGCGAATCAACCACACCGCAGACCGGAGCTTATTGTGGATATAGTCTCTTGTATGACTCGGGAACTCCTGTGCTCTATTATATAAGGCTTCCCTGTAAAAAGAGCTGATACGAAGCTTCGGCATGCCGTCCTCGTTCAGGACAATGACAAATTCATCGCCCACTTTGTACACAAACACATCCGGACTAATGTATTGGGGCTCTTCATCGCTGAACTGCCGGCCTGGCTTCGGCTCCAATCTGGTAATAATCTCGACAGCGGACACGACATCATCAAGCCCGACACCCAGTGCCCGGGCAATCGCCTTGTAGTTTTTATTCTCCACATGCTTAAGGTGATTTTGGACAATCTGAAATAACGTGGAGTCTTCCAACTCCAGCTGTTTCATCTGAATCAGCAGGCACTCCCCCAAATCTCGGGCACACACACCCACGGGGTCATAAGACTGCATTTTACTCAGGACGCTTTCCACCTCTGTTGGGTCTGTTTCAGTCAGGGCTGCAATCTCATCAACAGTAGCCTGAAGATAGCCATCCTTGTTAAGGTTTCCAATAATCGCATTGCCAATCTTTTCCTCTTTACGGCTTGGAAGGGAAAGCAAAAGCTGCCACATGAGGTGTTCATTCAGGGACTCTCGTCGGGCTAGAAAGTTCTCATATTCTGGAAGTTCCCGTTCCTCGGATTCAAAATAGACGGGCCCAGGAGCATTGTATTCCCCCAAATAGCTGGACCAGTCGATATCTGTTCGAGCCGTTTCCTCCACGGTAACTGGTTTTAACGGAGGCGGCTCTGCGGGCACGGCTGTCGCCTCAGCACGCCCATCACCCTCCACAGGCATTTCTCCTGGCACATCCTCAAGAACCGGATTCTCCTCCATTTCCTGGTGGATGACCTCCAACAATTCAAGCCGAGACAATTGCAGAAGCTTGATGGCCTGCTGAATCTGGGGTGTCATGACCAGCTGCTGGGTTAGGCGAAGTTGTTGTCTAAGTTCTAAAGCCATTGCACATCCGCGATGTCGATATTTCCATTTTTACCTCGTGCTAACCATCTTGTCGCCATAGACTGTATGAAGGCTGCAAAAACAAG
>JBFEUB010000231.1:0-5154 GCA_041547605.1 Desulfobacteria bacterium | reverse complement strand
TTGACTCAATTGCTTGAAATTTTCCAAGGTCTTCTTATTTGAAACACCACATAGCGCCGTGTGTAGCCTATCGTCCCACGCTTTCAGGTCGAACTTTACGCACCCGCCAGATCTTAAAGAGACCCCTGCCATCATATTCAGATAACGCTCCTGGAGGGCCCCATTTGTTTCCCAGCATATCCTGAGAATACGATTAGGGTTTCTCTTCATTGCAAGCCTTGATGCCTTCAATGCATGCAGGATTTGCGAGCCAGGGTCTCCTCCGAAGTAACAGATGCAGCTGGTGGTGTCGTCAACAGCCGATGCAAGCGCCTTTGCGTGGAGTTTGCCAGGCGCAAAGGTTGCTTCTTTGAAATGGTAATTCTGGCAATACAAACAATTGAACGAACACGCATGATAAAATACCGCCAGATTCTTGTATCCGTATTCAGGGCCTTTTACATTGGCGTAGCGTGGATAACCGCAGCCCGTGCCGGCTGGACAGACAAAATCAGCTACGCAATTGGTTGGCAGCGGGTCATAATAATAAGAGAGTTTTCCCTCGTGGGGCCTTCCGCCGCCCAACTTTCCGTGCCTGACATGGCGTACACCACAAAAGCCGGTTTGGCCATCAGAGATTTGACACTGATGGTGACATAACGGACAGGGGCGTCCTGTGTTGTTACGGGGAGGTTTGGTGGGAAGGCCATAGCCCGAGCGGCTCTTGGCGTGGACCTTGGCAATCTCCGGCGCGATTTCAGAGAAGTGACGGCGGATGCAATCGGCACAGAATCCAATAACATCTGAAATGGTTCGGGCAGATTTTTCACAATGTCGACAAGTACCCATAAAGTGCGGGGACGTTCTCTCTATGCTCCCTGAATGTCGACGGTCTCACGTTCCGTTCCCGGGGCAAACGCCACCGCCGCTCACGTTCTCGACAATGTTGCGAAGGCTCTTAGCAACAGCCAGTTCATGCATTAATCCAGGAATCCCTCCTGAATGCTGATAGTACTCTTTTTACGAACCGCGTCCAGGAATGCCGCCATGGCCCTTTGACGTTTCTCGAACAGAAGGCTGGTCATGATTCCCGATTTCTCCTCCTCAAATTCTTTTAAATCTGCCTCCTCGCGAGCCTCAAACTGCAGCACATAATATCCTTGCCTCCCTTTGATCACGTCATCTGGAAGAAGTTTTGATTGACTCAGTGCGAAGGCCGTCTCCTGAAAACCCGGCTCCAATCCGATCTCAGGTATCGCTCCGGACCGCTTGAAAAAACCGGTCGTTTCTGCCTTTAGCTTTCGGCTCGCAGCGGCCGTTTCAAACGCTACCCCGTCTTGCAGGTCATTCAAAAACTTCTCAGCCTCCTCTTTGGCCAGATCATTTGTTCTTTCCTGGATCAGGTCTTGTCTGACCTCTTTTTCAACGCTCTTCAGTTCTGGAATTATGGCTGGCTGCTTGGCGATCAGCTGAAGTATGTAGTAACCGTCTGAGAGTTCAAGGGGCTCACTGACCTCGTTCTTGTCGAGATCAAAGGCTGTTTCGGCGAACTTTCTGGCCTCTATGATTCCTTTAACGGGCCCTTTGTCAGAAAAGAATTCGGTTTCATGAACCTTGAGTTGATTACTTTTGGCCACGCCTGATATATTACCAGCCCCATAACAAGCCTCGAAGATCTCCTCTGCTCGGTCAAATGCAAGTGTTCTGGCTGCATCTTGCACGAGTTTGTTGCGAATCTGGTCAGCGACCTCCACGAGGACGGGCTCTTTGGCTTCTTCAATCGCCTCCACCTTGATAATATGCCAGCCAAAAGGGCTTCTAATAGGTTCACTGATCTCACCCTCCTTCATGGCAAAAGCAGCATCCGAGAAAGGTTTTACCATGCGATCTCTTGTAAAAAATCCCAGATCGCCTCCGCTGTTTCGGCTCCCCGGGTCATCAGAGTACTTCTTGGCCAGATCGCCAAAGTCTGTGCCCGACCTAGCCTCTTTTAAAACATTCAGTGCCTTATTCTGAGCCTCTTCAATCGCTTTTGGCTCGGCATCAGACCCTATGTTGAACAGGATGTGGCGTGCTCTGACTTTCTTGGGAGTGGCATACTCTTGCTTGTTGAGTTCAAAATAGGTGCCAACTTCTTCTTCAGAAACCTTTGCCTTATCTTCAAACCCCTTGAAATCGAGAAGCAGGTACTGGATCTTTACTTGGGGAGGTATCTCATATGCCTTTTTGTGTTCTGAATAATAGGCTTCCATCTCTTCTGAAGTCACCTCGACGTTGTTGTAAGCAGAAGGTTTGAAAACCACGTACTTGACGCTCGTTTCCTCTTTAAGCCACTTATGCGCCTCGAGGGCCTCTCCCTCTGATACCTTGATACTCCCGAGGATGAAAGTTTCAAGTTTTCCCATAAGCAATTCATATCTCATATTTTCCTCATACATCTCAGGTGTCATCCGGTTGTTCCGCAGGACCCATTCATATAACTTTGGGTGAAAGCGACCCTCCCTCTTGAAGGCTGGCACCTGCTGGATCGCCTGGAGTAATTCCCCGTCGGTCACGCGGAAGTTGAGCCGGGTCGCTTCCTGCAAAAAAAGCTGGCGGTCGATAAGTTGATTCAACGCCTGTTTTCTGAGATTAAGGCTTTGCATGAGTTTTTCGTCCAAGGCATTGCCAAACTGTTTTCGGTAAGCTTGCACGATCTGATCATAAGCGCCTCGGAATTCTTCAAGAACAATAGGTGCTCCATTGACAACCGCGATTCGGTTACCTCTCTGAGCCCGATAGTTCCACCCATACCAGAAAACGAAAACCACGATAATAGCCCCCAAGGCCACTTTGATTAGCCAGGACTGGGCGTGTTTTCTCATCAAAGAAAGCATAATGACCTCACTCAGTGCATGTGGAATCCGGAATGCGGATTCCAGAATTTCTCAACACAAAACACCTCTTGGCACAAAAAGGTGCCCATCGCTGATGGATAGGCCTTTTCTTTTAGCACCAAAGGGTGCCATCGTCAACGGGCCTTCAAAAATGCGTGGCAACCGAACCAAGGTGGGGCTTTATGAGAAGGACAGAGGCAGGAATCGCGTTGTCAGGAGGTTAGCCGGTTCCATCAATTCCTCTATGGCATATGGCCTTCATCTACGCCAACAGGTCACGGACCAATTTAAGAATGGTATCCGGGTTCATTGGTTTCTCGATAAATCCATTAGGGGGGGGTAGAGTCTTATCTTCCATCACCATAAAGTCCCCGAACTGTGTACTCTGAGCAACCCCTGTGATAATAACGACGGGAATGTTCTTTGTCTCCTCGTCATGCTTAAGGTCCTCATACATGCCGATACCGCCTCTCTTTGGCATCAAGATGTCTAAGAGAATAAGGTTGGGATTTTCGGTCTTAGCTTTTTTCATCCCCTCTATACCGTTTGAGGCGGCCAAGGATATGTAACCGTTTTCTTCCAACAGCGTTGAAGCAAAATCTATTTGCTCTGGTTCGTCATCCACAACCAAAACCTTCTTTTTCATGATTGCCTCTCTTCGGTTATGTTTCCCATGGATATTGTCTTCTATCTACTTGTCAGGTAATTGTATGGTACTCGTCATGAATAGATACATATGATCGCAATGCTATGAGAAGCTACTGTTCAGGACACTAAGACCCTTGCCGCTCTTCATCACAGGTGGGAAAAGTAATCTTGAAAGTAGTACCCTTGTCGACCTCGCTTTGCACTTCGATCATGCCGTCATAATCCTTCACGATGCCGTAACTGATCGATAGGCCCAAGCCTGTCCCTTTTCCGACTTCTTTTGTAGTAAAAAACGGTTCAAAGATTTTTTCCTTGACGTCATCCGGTATTCCAGAACCCGTATCAGTTATCGTCACGACCACCTGACTGTCTTCTTGGAAGGTCTTAACTTTCAACGTATGCTGAAAGGTCTCACCTTCCAATCTTTCCATGCCTTCTTCCATGGCATCCCTTGCGTTGACTACCAGGTCTATGAATACTTGCTCAAGCCTATTACTGTCAGCAAAAACAAGAGGCAGATCATCCTGTAAATCAAGCAAAAGCTTGACCCCGCGCACTCTCAACTGCTCGCCCAACAGGGCAAAAACCGCCCTCAGCGGTTGGTTTATGTCAACCTTTTCCCGTTGGATTTCTGCCTTGCGTCCGAATTCTCGCATATGATTAATGATACTGACTGCACGCGCTACCTGTGATGCGATCTGCTCAGACACCAGGGCCAACTCCTCAAGGGGTATCTCTCCGCCCTCCCTTACAATGTTTTGGAAAAAGTCTGCACCTATCTGTATAGCACTCAGGGGTTGGTTGAGTTCATGGGCAACTCCTGTCGCCATCTCCCCCAACGTAGACATCTTGCTCGCCTGGATGAGTTGGGTCTCCTTGACAAGGCTCTCGGTGATATCAACCGTGGTTGCAATAATGCCACCTTTGTGGCCACCTTTGCTCCTGCAGGCATGCACGTTTACATAAATGGGAGTGCCATCTTTTCTGCGATGCCGGATTTTAGGATATACACTGCACACTGCCGACGGGGCTGGCCCTATCGAAGACAAGAATCCGTCAAGGTACTCGTGATCGCCTAAATCCGTGAAGCACTTACCGATTAATTCCTCCTTATCATAGCCATAAACCTCCAGAGCCCGGACGTTCACATCTAAAACCTCAAAAGTCTCCGGGTCCAGCACGAAGATAGAATTGGGGTCGTAGTCAAAAAGGGTGTGATACTTTTCTTTGCTTTCCCACAACGCCTCCTCTGTTCGTTTTCGTTCTGTGACATCCACAACATTCCCCAATATGGCCGGTTTTCCATGATACTCTATGAGGGTGTTTCTTCTTAAAACCCATATGGTTTTGCCGTTTTTTGTCAAACCCCTTGCCTCATATTCTGCTGGCGCTTCTTCTCCCTTTACCCTCTTTGCCCTGATTGCATCGGTCAGGGGTCTGTCCTCTGGGTGGACCAGTTTCCATGATTCCATGTCTGCCAACTCCTCTTTTGAATACCCGAAGATTTCGGCAAACCTTCTGTTAGCAAACACAATCTTGCCATCCTGGTCCATGTAGATGCCAGTCAACGAGTTTTCAACCAAGGTTCCGTATCGTTCTTCTGATTCCCGCAGTGCCTGCTCGGTCCGCTTTCGCTCGGTGAGCTCCCGTT
>JBFEUB010000230.1:0-5256 GCA_041547605.1 Desulfobacteria bacterium | reverse complement strand
TTTTCAATCATCAACGACTTGCGAGCAAACGGAACATATTTTTGACAATCAGTCTAGTTCTGGGCCGTGGGGACTAAACACCATATCTCGTATCCAATTTCCATCTGCTAGCGGCGTAGACCAGCACCACTGATTTTTCGTCCTTATTGTGTCCTCAATGAAATAATATTGTCTTTTAGGCAACTTGTGGCATACTAGACGGCAAAGACCAATTATCCGGTCACATTATGAGGAGGTTGCGTCATCACGATAGTTGAGCGAAGAAAGCATAAGCGGTTCCGAGTCCAAGCCAATGCGTTTGTCATGCTCAAACCCTGTCCACCTGGTACTGGAGCGTGTCCACTAATAGATATCAGCATGGGCGGACACATTTGATTGTTTCATAAGCCAGGAACTACCAATCGAAGCAACTGAAGTGGAAATTTTCCTGAAAGATAGTCCTTTTCATGTTCCTAACGTACCGTGTCGAAGTATTTGAAATTTGACAATGTACGAAAACCCCCCGGCTTCTACATACAGAAGGCTGATGTGGAGTGGAATTTGGAGCGTTGACGCCTCACCAGAAATCTCAGCTGGAATATTTTATCGAGAAACACAGAAGGCGTGGAGCATAAGTCTAAAAGCTAAACCCGTATGCAATTGTCAAAGGGCAAGAGCGGGGTCAGCAATGGCCCGGCCTTTTCTTTCTCGAACCCTATATATAGTCTTCCAAAAGTTCGACCCAAGGCTTATACTCTCTGCTGTTTCTCTCTACTTCGGTCCACTCTCAACATGAACCATGACTGTGATACCGCTGCGCCGCCATGGAGAGCGTCAGGGGTATAATTATATGAGAGTAAGGACTATATTGGGAATCGCTGTATCGCCACCTTTATTTTTGGTGGAGTTGACGTTACGCGTGGTTTCCTGGTTAATTGCAGAGGCGCTCCAAGGGTGCATAACAGGATACTCATGGCTGTACTGGAGACTTGCTCCGTCCATAAGGAGTTGGTTAAAACGAAACAGGTAATAACGATTGAGTAGTGGGCAGAACAGCGGGAGCAGTGCCAGGCTATGTATCAAAGTTGCCCGTTCCGCTATTAATTTCGAATCAAGCCGGATTCGAGATAATGCCATAGGACCCTGACAATCGAACCATTGAAAAACCTCACCATTTGAGCGGCCAATCTTCAGTCAGCCCCGAAACATTAAGATTGGCCGCCAGTATTTTGAAATTCTCGAAATTTATGATAGCGGGAGAGTAACTTCTATTTTGAGATTCAGCCAAAGAAACCCCGTATCTTGTGACCAGCCCCTGTCTTCCTGTAGCCCACCCTCACTCCAACGCTACTGATTTTTCCTGAATGGCCTCTCCATGCGGGGCCTACAAATATCCGCTACAGATTTCTCTTGCCTTCGAATTTTTGACTGACGGCTACGCCGATTCATTGGCCTCCGTTTCCCTTTGTTTTTAACTAATTTTATATGAGATTATGGTATTTCATCCGTATTACATCCCCACAAAAAAGTGTTGTCTTTTGACGATTTTTATGCATCATAGACTATACAATCACATGATCGGTTTGCGTCATGACCAAGGAGAAAAAGCTGGCTAAGCAAGGCGAAAAAAGGCGGTTTAACGCCCCTAAGGATGCGTTTGTTGCACTGGGGCCTCATTATAACAGAGTCGGACAAATTGTAGATATTGACAAGGACGGACTTGAGTTTCGCTATATGGCAGGAAAAGCGCCGTCAGGCAAGTCGTTTGAATTAGACATATTCTTGAGCGATGGTGACTTCTACTTGGAAAAGGTGCCGTGTAAAACAGTATCGGATGTAAAGACCCACGCAAGTCCTTATGCTCCTTTAAACATGAGGCAATGTGCCGTCCAATTTGTGGAGTTGTCGCCGGACCAAAGGTCTCAGCTGGAATATTTCATCCGGAACTGCACGCCAGGTGAGGTGATAGTTTAAACGCTAAATTAATGCGCTATTTGCAAGGAGCAGGGGAAAGCATATAAACAAAAAGGCGTACTTCTTTGAAGAGTGGGGCATGCGCGGCCTCTTAATCTATCAAAAGTCAAACGAAAAACAAGATAAGGGGGGACAAGAATGAGGTTTCAAGAAATTCGAGGGGTTGCTAAGGAGATGGGTATCGGGACATACAGGATGAATAAGACGGACACCATTCGGGCCATTCAAAGGGAGGAAAACAATTTAGAGTGTTATGGCACCGAACGGGCAGAAATTTGTGAAGAGGAGACATGTTTGTGGAGAAGCGATTGCCTAACCCTGAATAATAAATAGACAAACTGGCCAGAAATAATCGCTTGTCATAGGGCACGCGTTAGACTCAAACCCAGATTGAGCCAGAATTGGCTGTGCCTTTTGCTGAAGAGCCCCGATTCCAAGCCTCCTTCTTCACGACCCGCTGCTGCCCACTCAGCTGGAGCAGTCGTCTTACTTGGTTTCGGGGCCTCTCTGAGTGGGCAACTTTACATTTTGGTGGTTTGCGAATATCTGCAAATAAGCCATGACGGCTTTCGACGCTTCCGTCATGACCTCCATTTCATGAAGCCCCTGGTTGATGTCCTGACCTGGGGCTTTTTTGTTCCGTCACCCCTGCCTGAATGGGATAGAAACACCCAAGTTGCCCCGCCCAAAACGGCATAAGTTTTGCAAATAACCGCACACGTGTGAGCGTCTAGACGTGATCTGCAACCACTAAAGAGGTTAATGAATCGGTTGTTCTCATCTCTTTCAAAAGTCTGGGGGCGGAGACAAACGATTGTGTTCCGCACCCAAAACCTTCTCTCTAAGGAAGGAACTGCTCCAGTTGAGTGGGCAGCAGCGGGTCATGAAGAAATTGCCCCCAGACTTACTCTAAACCCCATAAGGCCATAGGTTTTCCCCCTCCGCCCACTCAAAAGAGGTCCCCTATGGCCTTTAATTTTGCATTTTTCGTCTTTGCTCTCGCTTTAGCCCCTTCTGTCCCCCAAAAATGGGCTCTATGGTGGTGTTTTTCGAAAAAACAAGGGGTTTTAGATCGTCGGCCTTAAGGAAACATGGAAGTCGTGTGGTGTGTGAGGCCTGCAACACCTTGTTTCAAAAAGTCAACACATTTCGGGGGCTCTTTTCCAAAATACACTTTTGCGATAAAGCGATCTTGAAATTTAATAACAGTGCATCCCCAAAGCAGAGGGTTCCATGAAGTGAATACCAAGATCCCCTTTCTCATAAATAGAGATGGGATTTTTTGTTTTTGGGAGGTGAGTCTGTGAGGCACGAAAGAAGAAGACACCCTAGAATAGATTTCAATTTGCCCATAGAAGTAGTGGGACACGAAGGTTCACACGTGATTAAGAATTTCAGCCTTGGTGGCTTATTAGTCCAAACTGAGGCCGCCTCACATCTTAGGACAGGAGACGAGATCGATCTTATGATAAAGCTTCCCTCGGAGAAGTCCACTATTCAGGTAAGGTCCCGAATTGCCCATGTTACAGGAAACGCCATCGGTGTAGAATTCGTCAATCTAATTCCTCAGCATGCCATGGCACTGGAGCATTGCTTTAATATCTTCAAGTATACGATTCCCCAACCGACCGCATAAAAAGGAGGTTTATGTTATCTTTGCGTCGTAATTTGACTCTTCAAGAACTTATGATACGAATCTATAATCTTAATTTTTCCGACATTCAAGATAATGGGAAGAAGTCTCGCAAAGCCCTTGGCTTCAGATGTCTAATTTTTGTAAGAAAGGTCAAATTATGGTAGGGGTGTAGTTTAAACATGGTCAAAGACTTGTAGTATGAAATTGAAAACTGTGGTTAACGATGGCTACAAACCTTGTCATTGTGGGCGCAGGAGGTGAACGATGAAAGCATTCAAGCGAATTAACAGGCCACTGACTTTTTTTGTTGTGATATTTCTGATTATGCAGACAGCATCCTGTGGCTATTTTATTTATCCTGAAAGACGTGGACAAACAGGCGGTAAGATTGATACACATATTGCCATCCTTGATGGTTTAGGTCTACTCCTTTATATTATCCCTGGCTTGATTGCGTATGCTGTAGATTTTTCAAGTGGAGCTATCTATCTGCCAGCTGGAGAGAAAAGTTCATCCATAACTCCAGACAATGAAAACGTTGTTGTTATCCAAACTGACAAAGACAAGCTCGATTTCCAGACAATAGATGAAATTGTAAAAGAACATACGGGCTATACGGTTGATACAGAAAGTGCCCAGGTTTATGAGCTTGATAGCGTGAATGAGGCGAAAAAAAAGGTTGCCTGGTTTTCAAGGCTGACGGATTATCACGCCTTTAATTGTTCCGTACGATAAGACGCAGGAGCGGGCTATTGACAATTAGAAGTGGATACCTTCAGAGGCAGGGTCAGGAGGTTGGCTCTGCCTCTCTTACGTCCACATATTGTGGCAGCCAAGAGTCTCCACTTGTAGTAATGCCGTAATATCTCCCTCTCAGCACATCCCCAAAATTCGAAGATATGTTTTCCACACCTCTACCTACCTAAGGACTGCCCCAATATCTTGATATATACTGAATATCATGACAACGAAATGATCTCGATCGCATTCGCGTCCAGCTTCACTTCTGAGTCGAGATATCCTTATGATATTGTAAGTATTACCTGACTTATGATAATGGTATGAAATCCTGAAAATCTCTCGTTCCTCAAAAATCAAGGTTGTACCAAGGTATCTACGTCAGAACGCATAAACAGAGCCGATGGAATAGAGGGTAATCAATGTCTCTGAGTAACTAATTATCAACTTTTCCCTTTTCCGCCGATGCCTGCGTTGTACGAAAATTGCATTTCCGTACATTCATTTTTAGGAGGAAAAACCATTAAACCAGCACCGAAGGTTGCTAATAGACTGATTGCAATTAGTTGCCTGTTTACCCTGTTTTTGCTAATTGTGCCTGGCTGCGCTCCCAATGCAGTCCTTAAGATTACCTCTGAACCGCCGGGGGCCAGAATCTATAGGGCAGATACGGGGGAGATCGTTGGATACGCACCGGTAACTTATAAACTCGGTCCAATTCCAGACTACGCTTTTCGTCACAAGAAATGGCACGTGAGGGCCACGTTCGCGGCGTACAAAGAAGGATACCATCTAGAGGAATGGTCACCGAGACTCAGCACAAAAGGCCTTTCCTCATCTATGCCGGGTCCTATAACGTGGAATCACGTTTTCGTCCTCGAACCTGAGAGAGTCAGAGTCGGCGTGCCGCCCCCGCAACCCAGCCCTCA
>JBFEUB010000229.1:0-5262 GCA_041547605.1 Desulfobacteria bacterium | reverse complement strand
TATACGGGATCAAGCTGGATAGAAAAAAAGAGGAAAAAGCTGGACGGTTCCATTTTTCCATTGGGTACACGTTCTAAACCATTGTATGGAATGAGGCGTCCCATGCCGCTCAAGCCGTCAGGGGCAACCTTTGCTCTAAACTCAGCCTGACCGCCTCAAACAGTTTAGGATTTGCCCACTGACGTGGGCCGTTCACTTCGCCCGGATGGGTTACCCCAAAAACCTCACGCGGGGCGTTCCAGGGAGTTATGCAAGGGTCTCATACCCTAAATCCTTGATTTCCTATATCATTGTGATAAACTTGTATCACACATAGGCTGTCGTATCTGTCCTGCTCCTATAGAGCCCCGGAGTCCTTGAATTACAGTTCTATTTCTTGTCGTTAGCCGTTTAGAGCTGTTTTCACCCCTGTTGACAGGCCAGGCTCCGGGGCTTCTACATTATCCATTTCATCCAGAATCCCCGGAGCCCGTCCTTTACGGCAGGGAGATTTCACACAAACACCCGCTTTCTTTTTGGGTTTCCTCATATTTTACCCCCCCCGAAACTGGTGTTTTGCCCGCTCGAAACTGGTAATGTCCTGTATACAGGGAATGATCAAATTTCCGATAAGAGAATTGAAGGGAGTTGCAAATGATCTCAGTCCACACGCACCATGCTAAAGGGGGTCACAGATGGAACAAGCTGATGTACTGGAGGTAGAAAAAGCCATCAATGGACTAAAGCTGCCCAAAGATTGTAAATGGTTCAAGCCGGGATTCGGTTTTACCTGCAAAGCAAAAGATATTGGACTCGATTCATATGTAGAGTGTCTGGAGAAAGATTCATTCAGGTGCCCGTTCTCCGTGTCATATGCTTATTCTTATTACTGTATATTTCCCGCTCGTGTGTATGTCGCTAAGGCATTGAAGAAGTAACTTGGGCTAACGTGCCCTTAAATCACAGAAGGCCACGGGTTCTCCCCATCCCCCCGTTTTTTTAGACAGTCACATAGAGACCCCGTGGCCTTTGATTTTGCCTCTCTCCCCGTTATAAAATCTATAGAGCCTTCCTCATCCCGGTTTTATCGGCACCGGGAGAACTCGAAACGCATTTGACCAGAGGAAAACGAACAAAACTAAATAGAATGTGAAACCTGTCGGACCTCCATACACCGGTTTTTAAGACGTTCTGCTGCATATGAGGGAGGGAAGCAGGAGGCGGTTTACGCATGTTTGGCGGAGAGGCCTCGGGAAAGATGCTGGTCTTTGGTTTGGAAGTGCCGTACTTTCGTTTAAATATGATAGGTATATAGAGTAGGTAAAAACTATGTTCGTTGGGCGGCTTGGGGGTGGTCAGCTTTGGATGGAAGTTATTCCTTTACGAATCGCATATTTCGTGAGCCCGGCAACCGTTCGAATATCAAGCTTATCCATGATTTGCTGACGGTGGGCATCCACGGTCTTCACGCTCACATGGAGTCGCTCAGCAATTCTCTTGGAGGTTTCGCCTTCAGCAACAAGCTGGAGGACCTCTCGTTCCCGCGACGTTAGCTGCTTGCCCCGCGTAGGTTGGCTTTGTGACAATCCACGCCGATAGTCTTCTATCACAATGCTTGCAATCTTGGGACTCAGGTGCGTCTCATCTGCAACTAGGGAACGGATGGCGCGACACAGTTCCTCAGCAGCACAGTCCTTCAGAAGGTACCCCGATGCCCCGGCCCGAAGCATTCCTGTAACAAAGTGCTCGTCTGAGTGCATGGACAAGGCTAACACCTTGGTATGAGGATTTCTAGCAATGATTTGGCTGCTCGCCTCGATTCCATTCAACTCAGGCATGGTGATATCAATGACAGCAACATCAGGAGAGACTTCTTCCGCCAACTTCACGGTCGCTCGTCCATCCGCTGCCTCGGCTACAACCACCATATCGGGCTCATTCTCAATTAGGGAGCGCAGCCCCTCTCTCATGATCCTATGATCGTCTGCTAACAAGATTCTTATACTCATGGCGCCTTCCTCTGCATTTTCCACCTACGTTAGGCCCTCCACAGTTGAACGAACTCCACTTAGCCAACAACGATGGGTGGGGCAACTCCATCCCGTTCAGACGTCAATTTTTGAAACATGACCCTCTCGGGATTGAGTACCGTCTAGTTCTCCTTTCCTTGCCAATAGCTCTATCAACAGATTTCAAGATCCCTTCGATTACTGATCCCTTCTTGCGGATCAAAAACAGTTTTCTCTCTCTAAAGAGGGTCTGCCATATTGTGTTCCCCAGATTAGCGGTTAAATTCCAATAGATCCATCCGGCGTATTACTGATTTCGAATGGGTAAAAAGCCTATTTTTACCTGGAAAAACTACTTGTATCAAAGACTTTGGACACGCTTGTTGCCTCATAAACCCTTCAGAGGACCAGATTTAGCCAGCCTGACGTAGCTGCCTAAAACGGATGGGAGACAGGCGGACGGATTTTCTCATAACGATTAGGCCGCCAGACAGTGCCCATGACGTGGCCACCAGGTATCAACACGTTAAAGCCCCACGACTGCCTAACCAAACCGAATAATTAGCCAAAAAGAGCTAAAAATGCTCCCGCTGCAGTACTGCCCCTGGCGTCTCGCAGAGATCATACCGCGGAGGGGTGGCATGTACGATCTCGTGTCGTATAACTTTTTGCATCATGTCATGGTGGCCTCCGAGGCCTCATAGAGCAGTTCTCAAAAACATGTTCCGATTGACCAAGGCGGAAGCCATAAGCGCTTGGCTGGAATTGGATAACGGAACATTATTCTGAGAATCACTATCGATCAGGGGTTTCCCCTTTGAAAATCAGGTGTTCTGGCACAGGAAACCCACACTTTTCCCAATTGAGTCCTGGGTTCAAGAGGCATAAAATAAGCGTCCAAAAGATAGTGATAAACTGATCTGCTTATTTCCGAGAGCGCCTGCGGGAGAAGATACGTTGCTAAGGAATATCTTGAATATTCAACACAGTCTGAATCCACTTCACGTGTATTGCCGGTTAGTGGAGCGGGGACTCAGCAAGAGGCTGTCGATCTCAATTTGCAAGCATTACGAAATCTTCGTTTACAGTTGGGTTGCCTTGCTTACTGTATTCGCAGTGCGGATTTACAAGATTGTAAAACCGGCAAGCTAGCCGCAGCCATTGAGCCTGCCCGGGTCTTGGTTAAGTCTGGTAACGTTCTGGCGCAGGTTAAGGTAAGTGGGCAAATATGAATCATGAGATAGCAGGGGCAGGGCCTGCCAAGGGCTTTGCCCTTTTTCGTTGAGGTCTCTATGCGCAGTACGCTGGGGATACAGATTGGGGGTATGCCGTTCTTAATTGACAGAGCTCGTTTTCTGGGTTAGGGAATTTAGCAAAAAAACGGGCCGATGCTCAGGAAGAGAGGCTGATTATGGGCAGCAAGGTTACGATTGCATATTATTCCACAACAAAGGGTGTAACCCAACAACAGACAGGCGCCTCTATGGTCTATCACGGCAAGGTTTTCAAGATTCACAAGCCGTTATTTGATGAAGAGGTCGACGTGGAATTTGAAAAGGAAGTAGGGGAATTGGTGCAGGAAATGGCGGAGAAAGGCTTAGAGCCGCTATTAGATGAGTCAACCATAGAGCGCTATGAGACTTGGGACATAGATAGCGGAGACGTATGGGTCATGTACCGGGTTCCCTGTGCAAAAAAGTAATGATGGATTTCCACGCCGTGCCAGAAACTGTTTTCAGGAGCAAAGATCATGGGGCAAGATGATTCTCTCAGAGTCGTATTCTCAGAGGACAAGAAGCTCAGCGTGGAGTTTTCAGACGCATTCCTCGCCGCATCCGTGGATGAGCAAATGGACGCTTTGAAGGCCCTTCTCAGGAAGCGTCTAGAAGGTGCTGGGCTCATCCAAGACGTCGATGAGGCAGCTGCCGAGAATGAGATAGTCATTGTTTTGCTTGAGACTTTCCTGGCGAAACTGCGGCGTGGAGAGCGCATCAAGAGGGACACAGATATTGGGGTATACCTTGAAGATCTGGAGATGCCATTTAATACCTGGGATTGAGGGCATGGCAAGTCGGTCACGCGTAACGATGAGACGACGAGAACAGAAGCCTTAGCAAAGGATACAGTGAGAAGAGGATGACGTACAAAGCAGACGATTACGAGAAGAAGATGGGGGAATGTCCAAGGCATGGGGAACAGGTGTTATGGCTGGGCTGCAAACACGTTGGAAAGGGATACCCAAAGGCGATCTTGCTGGGTCCAAACCGCATCGCTATCTGTCCGGAATGTGCGAGCTTTCCTTCAGACCAGCTTGCGGAAGAGTTACTCGTGTGTTGTGCAGCATGCATAAAGGGCAAGATCAAACACCTTAGAGAGAGCCTTCCAAATGGTGCTGACCTCTATAACCATGTTAAGGGGTTGGATGTATACGAAGAGGAACTGTTGGACGAAAAGTGATGGATTGGCCGGGCGGTAAAATGAGAAACATTTTTCAGGCGCTTGCTTCCCGGGGCGGTGTGTATAAAGCCGAAGGCAAAAAAAACGTTACTGAGAAAAGGGGGTAAGAATCTTATAGATGAGCATGACCACAGACGAGTTGATCAAGATTGTGAGCGCTGGAGCCTCTGTGACATTAGATGTGGGGACAAGAACCAAGGATGAACTGGTGAAGATTGCTCGTGCTGCAGCAGATTCCGAAGTCCTTGTGACATTTAGAAATTCGGGAGAGATGGCTGTTGATGATCTGGTTGAGGTAGCCAAGGCCGGAGACGGCGGCGTCACGTTTGAGTTTTAACCGAAGCCATCAGTAGATACCATTCTGTTTCAGTCCCGCAGTGTTCCAACGCAGACGGCTTTCTTGCCAGCCTAGTGTTGTGTCCCAGGAGTTTGTTCCAAGAATATGGAATCGCCAAAAAGCCATTTTCCTTGCTCCGTGAGCGTTTTCGGGACATCAACTTCGCTCCGCTAAATCATGCACGCAATGGTTCTGTTCAAGCCGCCAGGCGCAACCGGAGCGCTAAAACTCGGGTCTATAGCGGTTGTCAGAATAACGTTCCGATAAGATAGATGACAATTGAAAATACTATTTGGCTCACTTGTGGGTGGGCAATTTTAGGATTTTTGAATTCTCCTGGCTAAATCGCGCACGCAGTGGTTCTGTTCAAGCCGTCAGGCGCAACCGGAGCGCAACAACTCGGGCGGAGCCCTCAGACAGCTTGCAATTTTAGACGCCAGTCACATTCAAAAATCTTCTCCAAAATTGCACAATGTCGTT
>JBFEUB010000228.1:0-5340 GCA_041547605.1 Desulfobacteria bacterium | reverse complement strand
TTTGAAAAACCGAGCGATTGCCGGCGTCGGAAACGTCGCGAGAGTGAAAGGCGACGAAGAAGAAATCGCCTGAAAGGGTCCAGATAAGCCAGTTAATGCAGGTCATCATCCTTTTGCACCATCTGATCTGTGATGGCTAAGTTCCACCCGAAATAATGGGAGTTAAGAGATGTCCAAAAAGTAAAGACCTACTTTTCAGAAAGGGGCAAAGGAACTGGCACGGCAGCGAAAAGGCGAGGCTGGAAGCACGTCGGCTGCAGAGCAAGGAGCGTAAGGCCAAAGCAAAGCCGAGGGGCGCTGATAAAGATTCGGATATCGTGGGCATAAGACCGGGTCCTCAGCCGCTGCCGGAGCAGTGGGGTGATGCTATAGATGACGAATAAGCCCTGAGATGAAAACGGCTCGCAAACTGTTAGATTTATTCCAGGGAATCTCTGAATCAGTTTCAACCTTTGGCCCCGCTTTAGCAGGACAGGGATTTTCAATTCGCTTTTGATAGAGAAGAGAATGCGTTAGAAAAGGAGACCCGAATCAATGACTGATATGGAATTTAAGGTCGGCCAGGAACACGAAAACATGAAGGGCGTGTATAAAGTTCTTGCCGTTAGCAGGGATACTCTATGTATCTGTTGGGAGAGTGGTGAGGAGGTAACGACCACTGCGGCGTTGCAAAGCCGAATTATTGAGCGGATGCATCATGAACTGGCACTAATAAGAAGCAAAAGAGGCGGGAAATCCAAAAAACCACAACTCCCAGAATATGTCAGTAAGTTTGAAGGTCTGAAAGAAGACGATTTCTCCGAAGACGCTGCAGGGGCAACTTGGCGCTATTATGACAGTCTGGGTGGTGCGGTGGCCGTTCGCCTAAACTCAGGCAAATTTGACATTACATCATGGCCTAGGTACGGGCTTTCCGAGATTTACTGGGCCGATCTTAATCACCGGCGTCACAATGACTTCAGGCTCCAGGCAAAGTTTTTTGTCCGACTCGATGACGACTGTCTCTATTGTGGCCTTTCCATTGGGGGTTCCAACAAGGCAATAAACGCCAGAGATGACTGGAATGCCTTCATTGATTGGCTGAGAGAAGCCGAGAACGAATCTTGGCTTAACAAAGTCGTGTCCGAACATGATTTCTCAGTTTACGACATCGAAGAGGAGGGCGCCTTCGCCGGGACCATCATGTCGGCTGGAGGCAAGTGGTGCTTGTCGAATAAAGGCCATGAGCAAGAGATCGCTTCTCTGGCTGACTTCCTAGACAGCCTGACAGACAGCACCTGGGTTGATTTACAGATTGGCAAGATCGTTGAGAAGGATAAGGTTGTGCCACGCGGTGTCGAGATTGCTGACGATATTGCTCAGTTGTTTGAGCTGCTGATGCCGGTATACGAGGCCTCTGTTGCTTCTGACTAACTTCCTCAAGCACCCCTATTGGAGTCTGGCAATCATGCCAGGAAACGAGCAAAGAATGGCATTGGCAAAGCATGGTGACACCGTTAGGGTGCACTACATATGCAGATTAGACGATGGCAAGCTATTTGAGAACACCATGGACCGCGACCCTATGCAATTTAAAATAGGCGAAGGCCGGATAAATTTGGCCTTTGAACAAGCTATTGTAGGCATGAACACCGGCGATTCAAAAACCATTAAAATCTCTGCAGATCAAGCTTTGGGTGTATACCTTAAACAATTGTTACAGGTGCTGGATCGCAGGCGAATCCCGCCCAACTTGAACCTAGAGGCAGGTCAGCGGTTACAAGTCAATCTATCCGATGGCCAAACCGTTGTAGTTAAAGTTACTGAGGTCTCAGATTCGAGTGTAACAATAGATAGTAAACATCCTTTAGCAGGTAAGGATCTGACACTTGATATCCAGCTGGTTGACATTGTCTCGGACAAGGAGGAACCGAATGAAAAATAGGAAGCTTTACGTAGGAAATCTCAGCCATTCGGTAACCAATGATGAGCTGCAAGAATTGTTTTCCAATTATGGTGACGTTGAAAGGGTCAATATAATTGAAGGGAAAGGGTTTGGATTTGTAGAGATGTCTACACACTCAGAAGCCCAACGGGCAAAACATGCATTGAATGCTTCCGAATTCAAAAAACGCGCTTTGCGAGTTGACGAAGCTCGCCCACCTAGAGGTCAACGAAGGGGAGGATATCGCAGATATTAGCGTCATTGAGACATAATCCTGGTTCAATAGCAATACGGCGTCATCTGATGTATCGGCGGCAGAAACGGCAATTGAGCATTGCCCCAATCTCTGACAAGTTGGTACCGCAGTCGCAGAGAGACTCAAACCACTTCTGAACATAAACGCTATAAGGAAGCACAACCAATGAAGGTTCTGTTAATTTATCCCAAGTTTCCAGATACGTTCTGGAGCTTCCAGCACGCTATTAAATTCATACGAAAGAAGGCCGTCCTGCCACCCTTGGGTCTGCTGACTCTGGGGGCGATGCTGCCTGAAGAGTGGTCCAAGCGCTTGGTCGACATCAATGTAACTATGTTAACTGAAACAGACCTGGCATGGGCTGACTATGTGTTTATCAGTGCTATGGTCGTTCAAAGAGAGTCCGCACGTCGAATCATTACCCGGTGTAAGGAAGTAGGCGTCAAGGTCGTTGCGGGAGGACCACTCTTCACGAGCGAGTACCAGGAGTTTGAGGATGTGGATCATTTCATCCTGAATGAAGCAGAGCTGACTCTTCCGCCTTTTTTAACAGACCTAAAGATGGGATGCGCCAAGCATGTATACAAGACATCCGAGTTTTGCGATATATGGAAAACGCCGGTTCCCATGTGGGAGTTGCTCGATCTGAAGCGGTATGCCTCGATGAGTATACAGTTCTCCCGAGGCTGCCCGTTCAATTGCGAGTTCTGCAATGTGACGGCACTATTCGGACATGGGCCACGCGTCAAGACTGTCGAGCAGATCATTACCGAGTTGGATGGCCTTTACGACCTGGGGTGGCGTGGGGAGGTTTTCTTCGTCGATGATAATTTCATCGGCAATAAGAAGTATCTAAAGACGCAGCTACTCCCCGCTCTAAAAGACTGGCAGAAGGATAAGAGGGGGGTTCCGTTTTATACTGAAGCCTCTGTTAACCTGGCCGACGACGAGGTATTGACAGAGATGATGGTGGCCGCGGGATTTAATGCCGTCTTCATTGGGATCGAAACGATAGATGAGCAAAGTCTTGCTGAATGTAGCAAGACGCAGAACAAGAATCGCGATTTAGTGGCAGACGTGAAACGTTTGCAGAAAGCGGGATTGCAAGTTCAGGGGGGCTTCATTGTCGGCTTTGATAGTGACACCCCGTCCATCTTCCAACGACAAATTGATTTTATCCAGGAGAGTGGAATCGTCACGGCGATGGTCGGCCTGCTTCAGGCCCCTCCTGGCACCAGGCTTTACGAACGCCTGAAACAAGAGGGTCGGCTGCTCGGCCGGTTATCGGGGGATAATGTAGACGGAACAACGAATATAATTCCTACCATGGGTTTTCATGCATTGCGCGATGGATATCGCAGTATCATGCGTCACATTTATTCCGAAAAGTATTACTATCAGCGGGTTAAGACCTTCCTGCGAGAGTATGAAGCTCCAAAGATCCGACTCCCGCTGGAGTTTCAGCGCTTCTTGGCAGTTTTTCGTTCCAACATCCGCCTGGGTGTATTTGGTAAAGAACGATTTCAGTACTGGAGGCTCCTGTTGTGGACCCTTTTTCGCCGTCCTAAGTTGCTGCCACTGGCAATTACATTGGCGATCCACGGCCATCATTTCCGCAAAATCTGCGAGCAGTATATCTTATGAAAACTCGGCAGCGTCAGAAATGGCCCTACCTTTTTCGCTACGATGGAAAGATATCAGTGATCGGTTACATAAAGACGGTCTAAAGGCAAGTGGTGTCGATCAAGGGGACAGTTTATGCCCAGGGAAGGAGGATAAATTTTGTCAAAAGAATATCCAGAGTGCCCTCTGTATGACCATAAGAACTGCAGAGAAATTGATAACCCTAACCTCTGTGCTATTGTCCGGAAAGACAAAAACTGTTTGAGGAGCCACTCAAAGAAAAGGAAGAAAACAAAGGAAGCGCAAGCACCTGATTGTTGGTACACTTACCCTTAACCAGGGGGGATAATGGCCTTGGAAAGGAGCGGGGGGAGACTGTCAATCCCTGCTATTGATCCCCAGCAGCCGACAACCTAAGAATGTTGTAATTTCTTTCTGATATAGAAATGCCATTTTCCCGTTAGTCTTTCCACTTGCTGTAGGAGGCGGGAGATGCAGGATCTTATCAAGTACATTGCTCAAGCGCTGGCAGATCATCCGGAGGCCGTGGAGGTTTCCCAAGTGAAAGGTGAACAGACCTCGGTCATTGAGCTGAAAGTGGCTAAGGATGACGTGGGCAAAATCATCGGGAAGCAAGGCCTCACCGCGCGTGCCATGCGGACTATTTTGGAAGCTGCTTCTGCCAAGATTAAAAAAAGATCCGTATTCGAGATCATCGAATAGGGTGCCATGGGTGAGGATCCGAGAGAAGAATCTAATCTCATAGATAAAGGATGAGAACTAAGCTTGGCATGAAAGACACGAAGACGAATCTCAGGTCCATTTTTCTCATTAAAAGTGGTCCAATAAACGGGGAACCCCAAAACCGTCAAACTCTAACTTAAAAAGTGGTACATAATGTGGGGGCAGGTCAACACCTCAATGTTGTTTTCTTCCCTTTGAATGGTCCTAACTAAATCCGTCTTTTTCATCCTGTATGTCCCGACACCCATGTCCTTCGCAATCTCCGTAATCTCCTGGAACCTCATTTTGCCCTTCGTGATGTTGTGTTTTGCTTGACCGCTATACGGTCAAACGCCATGCAGTATTCTTGAAGCAAATACCCCTCTTCCTCCAATTTCCCTTACCCTTCAACAATCGAACATAGACTTCTCTGTTAAGTTCACGCTCTGCCAGTACCGTAATCCTGGATGAAACTTTCGAGCTGAGACATCTGGTCATGTGTGAGGTTCTCAAATTGTACGTGACGACGTCTCATGGCTGCGCAATAGGGAGGTTTTCTTTCAGGTATTTCAAAATCTGCCACGGTTGCAAACGGCACGTAAGCCAAGCAGAAACCTCCATCAGTCGAGAATATGTCCAAAGACAATCCGTCTGCTTGCCCTTCACGAGGGAGATAACGAAACGCAAGACCACCCATGCTAATATCTATAATTTCACCCCATATGGTATCGTCGGGGCTGAGCGCAGCATATGAACGGTTCTGCACTTGGAACCGCTTATGTCCCCTACGCTCAACCGACCCGTTCTTGTTGGT
>JBFEUB010000227.1:0-5364 GCA_041547605.1 Desulfobacteria bacterium | reverse complement strand
GCCTGACGGCTTGAACAGAACCACTGCGTGCACGATTTAGCCAGGAGAATTCAAAAATCCTAAAATTGCACACCCACAAGTGAGCCAAATAGTATTTTCAATTGTCATCTATTCTTATCAGAACGTTATTCTGACAACCGCTATAACCTTCAGCAAATACTGACGGTAGTATGAACACGCGGGATCTTAGGAGAGAGGGCGACTTTAGAGAATGCTCTCACAAGAAACGTCCAGGAATTCACCGGCTCTTATTTGGCCGTTTGTGATTTGCGAGAGCTCGTCCGAATCCATCCTGGACTTGTCACAACAGAGACCATTCAGGTCTTGCGGGATGTCCTCTTGAGCTCAGGGTTTTGTGATCAAACGCAATCCTTTTTCCTCTCAAGGGAAGCGGCTGATACCTTGGCTTCCATAATCGGCCATGCTGGTTCAGAATGCTTGGCTGCCGAGGCCATGTGCGCCTTAATCAATGTGGTTGGCACGGCTCCATGACATGCGCATAGGGCAGCTGCCGGCACCCTCGGTTCCCTTCCCGTTGCCATTCAGGGCCCCAAGGTGCGTGACGAGTCCATAGAGGATGTAACCCGTGTAAAGTGGCATGAGATACTGGAAGAAAATGGGGGCAGGCAATGTGATTTGCCTGCACGTATTGGAAGGAGTCTCGTTGTTGGCATGGGTGAAGAGAACAAATTGCTGGTCGTTAAATTGGCCCAAAGTGAACATTCTGTTCGATACATATATCGAGCACTGGCCTGGATGGAACATTTGTATTCAGGGCTGTAACAACGTCTTCCTCCTGAACATAACTAACGGACAGTGTATCTTGCTACAATTTTGAAACCCCCGCCGCATTCCTCTACATCCTGAGCAAATAAACGCATGTCCAGGTCAGCGTGGTGGGCATATCAAAAGATCCATCCGTGTAAACATTTTTGGTTCCAAAGACGTCTATATACACAGAACTTCCGAAAATGAGGGGAGAAATCAAAGTGAAACAGATAAAGAAGCTGTTTTGGCTGTACTTTATTGTATTCCTTTTCATCATTCCTATCACGTCACCGCAGGCGGGACAGCAACCGGAAGATCCAGAGGAAGAAGAAACCGTCCTCGTGGGGCGCATATCACACGTTGAGGGACAACAGCTATTACGCTACGTGCCGGAGGGAAAGGAGTGGGTTGCCACGGTCAGGGACGCGCCGTTTTACGTAGACGATGTCCTCTATTCCGATAAAAAAGGAAAAGCTGAATTTATCTTACCAAACAACACCTGGGTTAGAATAGACGGTGACACGCAGATTCAGCTCAATGCGCTAAAAGAGGACGAAACCGAGATTGATGTGGCGTTTGGGGTCGTGCGATTCCAAAACAAGGGTCTTTATTCGGTCATTAAGGCCACCACACCCTTCGGCTATGTGATGGCATCGGAAGAGACTATCTTTGATTTGTATGTAGGCGAGGAGTCTTTGGAAATAATTGCCTTGAAAGGCAGGCTGGATTTTTTTCATAACACCTCAGAGACAAGATATGAAGTGATTGCAGGTGCCGCGTCCATCCTTGCAGATAGTGGGCAAGTGACTGCTGGAAAAGGAAGTGTAGACCCTGATTGGGAGAGATGGAACTGTGACAGAGAGAATCTGTGGGCAGCGAGGAGCCGCACGGGTGGGGAATCAGCAAAATACCTCCCTCCTGGACTATGGTATGAAGCTTACACTCTGGAAGAGCATGGCAGATGGGAAAGGGTATACTACGACGGAGGATACTGGTATTTCTGGCGTCCAGTCTATGTAAGCGTCGGATGGGCGCCATTCACAGCAGGGAGATGGACGGTTTGTTATGGAGAGAATGTATGGATACCTTGTGAGCCATTTGGGTATGTCACCCACCACTATGGCAACTGGGTATTCATACGTGGTTTTTGGTATTGGGCGCCCCCCGTGGCCCGCGTCAGGGTTCGAGTCGGCCCTCCGCTATTTAATATCGGGTTTTTTTGGTATCCAGGAAGGGTAGCATGGATACATGCAGGCGTCTATATCGGATGGGTACCTTTAGCTCCTTACGAGCCCTATTATTGTTACCGACGTTGGGGACCGCGCGCAGTGGTTGTCACAAAAGTCGATGTGGCCCATGTAAACATAAACAGATATACGTATTTGAAACATGCGGTCATCATCAACAAGAGCAAGCTATACGCCGTTGAAAACTATAGAAGGGTGAAGGTCAGGAATATAAATCATGCAAGACTGGCGAGCAATTATCATGTTGCACATGTTCTCAACGATACGGTTATCAAGAATTACAAAAACATAAGGCAAAAGGATGATTTTACAAATGTTCATGTGAGACAGCGGTTGCCGCGCCCGGACGTTAAGACAATTCGGCCGCGACCCGTCACTTCAAAGCAACGTGTGGACATTAAAACTAAAGTAACTCGCCCAAACATTGCAGATACTAGGCCCGGGCCGGATGCAGAGAGGGCGCATGTCCGTTCGCGAGAAAGTAAGGATAGATTGACCCCTACGAATCCACTTCATAGGCCCATGGCAGAAGCAAAATTCCGGGACGAAGGACACGAGCAAAAGGGCAGCTTTGGAACACAAGATCGCATGGAGACTAAAAAGGAGGTAAAAAAGGTGCTTGGGCGGATACCTCTCAATTCCGTGAAGCGGCAAAAGGTGCGAGCAGAAGATCAAAGATCCGCCAGAAGGGACGTGAAAAAGGTACAGAGACAGAAGGGGTCATCCCCCCGGACTGTGAGCCGACAGGAAGGGCAACTTGAAGATCCAAGGCGCGCCGGAAATGTAACGACACAGGTGCGGAGGACCATTTTGCCTAAAGCTGCGGAACAAGTCCAGCCTGCAGGCCGAAGGCAGCAATCCCGGCAAGGAGAGGGGCGAAGAAAAACAAGGTCGAATCCGAAACCCCAGCAGTGGCAACCAGGACAGGAGAAGAACAGACGCGATGGGGGGAGAGAAGAAAACATCGTGGGACGGACTTTACAGCCTGATGTTCCAGCCTCACCCGGAGCTGCAAGTCCCAGATCCCAGCTTCATTTTGCCAAGGACAGGAGTCCGAAAAAGCAGATGAATAACCGGGGACAGCTTTTTCCAGGGAGCCGGCTCAATTTCCAAAGAGGGAGCGCGCATTATTAAAGGCAAACACCATATCTCGTGCTCGATGAACAACCAGCCATAACCCGAGCCTCTATTTCAAACCTACAGATTTCCCTTGCTATTTTGTCCGCAAACCGTGTCGTATTTTAAAGGAATTCGTGACAGGCAACGTAAGATACCAAGACCGACTTAGCGGCACAACCTGCTCACTTTCAAGTACAAACGCGGTCAGTACGTCGTTGACCCTCAAGCCCTTCCTCTTATTCGCCCTGTATTTTGGCTGATTGTGGTTTTCTGTAACCTTCACTGAATTGCGGTTTCAACGTCTCAGTCAGCTCCAGGAATCCTTACTTCTTCTAAAGGTCCCGCACCATCCAAAAGGAGTTCTGCGACGCGTTTGCCGCTCTCGAGTGCTGTGGGGATGCCCCCCATGAACAAAGCCGAGTATGCTTGGTATCCGACCATATAGAGTCCGCGAATAGGAGTACGGATCAACTCCAAGGGCCGATAGTCGCTGTTGTCCTGATAATCCCATGACCAACCTGCTACAGCGCCTTGGCTTCTTCCACCTTGGTCCTCAAAAGTTAAGGGTGTGGCCACGTCTATGACTTGGATCGCTTGTTCTATGCCTGGCAAGAGATGGCTGGTTTCGTGAATGAGGCCTTTAGCCAGGCGTGTTTTATATGCTTTGTAAGAAGGGATCCTTCTGCCCACTGCGGGACGATACTTGATAAAATGGGCGTGGTCTGCTTCGGTCCGAATGACTACCACACTTCCATCTGGAGGCGCGAGCATTGGGTCTTCTTTGCTTACAAGGCTTATCTCCAGCTCTTGACCTGCTAGCACTTGGGGATCCACTTCGCCTGCAGACCAGTCTGGCTCCTGGATTTCTTTAAGAAGGCTCCCTCCCCGCCTGTAAATCAGTCGGCTTCCCCGAGAAAAGGCCGACAAATCGAGCTTGCTCTTTCCCAAGCCAAGGCAAACCTGAAAGATTGAACCCGTCTGCTTGGCGCGTACTATAGCGTTGTACCATCTCTCCGGCATGCTGTTTGGCGTCACAAGTTTCAAAAAAGTCGCTTTGTAGTCAGCATTTGAAATGACGTTTTTTGCCTCAATGGTCGTACCATCCCCTAAAGTGACACCCTGCGCTCTTCCATGCTTCACGCGAATCTGCTTCACGGGCACGCGAAGCCTGATTCTGGCAAAAGCCCCAGAGTGTTGCTCGCTTCTCGTGACAGCCAGGACGAGTCTGTTACACAAGGAGCCCATGCCGCCCCGTGGATACCATATTCCCTCTTTAGCCATCAGGTTCCACATGGCAGATAGAAGGGGGATACTGCTGTAAGGCTCTCGCGTACCCAAGCTGCCCAGTATTCTACGAAGTCTCCAATCTTTAATTAACGATTCGATGTATGCACGCGCTGAGATTCTCCGGGCTTGTTCTTGCATCAAGGTCTTATCTCTTTGCTTCGGAGACCGGATGTCCGAAATGATGTCTCCCATATCGTGGAAGAATCTTTTTATCCCTTCAGCATCGTTGGGGAAAATTTCCGAGAGATTCTGCTGGATGTGATCAAAGGGTGAGGAAAGCGAAACTGCCAGATCGAAGGCCCTCAGCCAGTAGTGTATGCGAGAAAAATCAAGGCCATCGTCCTGTTTTAGATCAGACAAAACCTTGCGCACGATACCTGGTGAGGTGAACCCCAAAGGTCCCATCGGAAAGGTGAAGCCTTTTCGTGTGTATACGTATGCTGTGCCACCGGCATGGGGATTTTTCTCAAGGACGAGCACACGCTGTCCAGCCTTCACCAGGTGGGCGGCGGCCGACAGCCCTCCTACCCCGGCCCCGACAACGATCGTATCCCACTGCTTTAACATGGCAGCAACAAGGTATCACAGTCCCCGGTTGAACTGCAATGGCGAGCGCATCCCTGTCCCGACTTGTCGGTACTGCGCGCCGCCCCGCGCCTTGCCCTGAACCCTGATCCACATTCTTGAGATGCGTTCTAGTGTCGTGTCCCAGGAATAAGTTCTATTACTGATACCGGAGCCGAAAGCCTTTTCCGAGCGACATTGAGCTTTTTCGGAGCCGGACTTCAGCTGAGTGTTAAGAATCATAAACTGTTTGAGGGCCTTAGGCTCGAGTTTTAGCGCTCCGGTTGCGCCTGACGGCTTGAACAGAAGCACTGTGTGCATGATTTAGCGGAGCGGAGTTGATTTCCCGAAAATGCTCACGGAGCAAGGAAAATGGCTT
>JBFEUB010000226.1:0-5418 GCA_041547605.1 Desulfobacteria bacterium | reverse complement strand
GTCGTGGCACTTCAGTCAGGCTCGCTTAGATCGCTTGTGAGGCCGAATCTGCGGTTTATGACCAGCAGGGTCGTGGGTAATCCAGTGATCCTCTCCGCTTTAGCAGGCATGGCCTTTTCCATTTCCGGCGTGTCTGTCCCCCTGCTCATAGACCGGAGCCTTGGAATCCTAAGCGGTCTGGCCCTTCCACTGGCGCTTCTGGTCATAGGGGCATCACTTTCTTTCGAACTGATTCGTGTGCATCTCTCAAGTGCGTTGGGGTCCGGCATACTTAAACTCGTCCTGCTTCCCTCCATGGGTTACTTTCTATACGAGTGGTTTGGTGTGGCGGCCCAGGATTACTTGCCTGGACTTATTCTCCTGGCAGCGCCCACAGCTACCCTCACCTATGTCATGGCCACCGAAATGCGTGGCGATACCGAGCTTGCCATTGCTACCATTTCTGTCAGCACCATGCTTTCTGCCATAACCTTTTCGATGTGGTTGGGAATTGCCGGGTAGGACGGGGGCTTGGGCACGAACCAGACATGATCGATGTGATTATCATTGTGGGATATTTTTCTGTGATGCTCTTTGTGGGCTGGCGCAGTCGGCGGCAATCTGCCGAGTCTTACTGGGTGGCGGAACGCAGATATTATACAAGCCGTGTGACGGCCTCTTTGGTCGCAACCATCTTTGGTGCGTCTTCGACGATGGGTATCATCGGGTTGGGGTATTCTCGCGGGCTGACCGGTGCCTGGTGGTCCCTGATTGGCGGGATTGCCCTTATCCCCTTCGGTTTTTTCTTTGCCTCTCGGGTCCGCAGTTTGAATGTCTACACGCTGCCTGACATCCTGAAGAACGCTTATGGACAGAGGGTGGCGCTGCCCGCTGGACTCATGATTTGCTTGGCCTGGTGTGGGGTCATAGCTGCCCAGTTGATTGCGGGGGGACGACTTCTAGGGGGGCTCCTGTCGCTTGATTTCCAGTTTGCGCTTGCGATCGTGGCGATTGTATTCATTGTGTATACCTTCTGGGGAGGGCAACTCTCCGTTATCAGAACCGACTTTTGGCAGCTGATCCTATTTATGGGTGGGCTCTTGGTTGCGTTGTCGTTTTTGATTGCAGCCCAGGGTTCCCCGGCGGCGATGTGCAATCGGGTTCCGCCGGATCATCTTCGGTTTCCGGTCTCGCGTGTTTTTGGCTGGTACGAAGTCCTGGTTTTTTATCCTCTGATTGTAGGGCTTCCCTATCTGGTGGGTCCTGATATCTACTCGCGGGTCTTATGCGCCCGCAACGATCGGGTGGCCCGAAGATCTGCCTTACTGGCCGCCCTATCGGTCATCCCCCTTTCTTTTTTGCTTGCATTCTTTGGGGTCTTGGCCCGGGTGCAGTTTGCGGGAATCCCTCCAGAGACTGCCCTCCCGGAGACCATTGGTGGCCTCATACCGGTAGGTCTAAAAGGTGTTATAGTGGCCGGCTTTTTGGGAGCGATCATGTCCTCTGCCGACACCTGCCTCATCTCCGCTTCGACCATCCTTTCTCTGAACGTGATCGCCCCGCTTTACAAGGCATCAAAGCAACAACATCTCAAAGTCACTAGGGGGGCACTCCTGGCCGTGGGGGGGGCTGCCTGGCTAGTTGCCGGCCTGCAAGAGGGGATCATTTCCTCGCTCCTCCTTGGGTATACGGTCTTTGTCGGAGGTGTTGCCTTTCCGACGCTGGCCAGCTTTTATCGTAAACGTCTCAAGATTACATCAACCGGGGCCTTTTGGGCGATCGTGGTGGGAGGGACTGCTGCCATCTTAGGAAAGTTACAAGGCGGCGGCCTTGTGAAGGCCATCCTCACAGACGGGGGTGACGCCTTTTTGCAGCACCTACTTGGTCCCCAGTACCTGAGTATCCTGCCGATCATTCTGTGCCTGATCGTTATGGTGGGGGTGAGCCGGATGGCAGTCTCATAATCTGCACGTGCCGGATGTCGAGCAGAATATGCTGAGTGATGTTTCAGCTATTTGGCGTCTTCAGGCATAAATCTTTCGATCTTAGCCGTCTCTTTTAGTTTCTCTATGTACTGTGTGACTTCTTTGTGAATCCTTTCGTTTTTTAGGCGTCGTTCAATCCTTTCCTTTGCGTCGTTGTAGGCGATTTTCGCTTCAGGCTTTTTGTCCACCACTTTGATCAGGTGGTATCCGAATCTGGTCTCAACAATGTCACTGACTTCACCCGGTTTCAAAGCAAAGGCCGCCTCTTCAAAAGGTTTAACCATTTGACCCCGACCGAAGTAGCCCAGGTCCCCACCCTTGGCACTGCTTGGACATTGGGATGAATCCTTGGCAAAGGTTGCAAAATCTTCCCCCTCTTTTACTTTTTGCTGTATCTCTTCAAGTTGCTTCCGGGCCTCAGCTTTTTGGGTTTTTTCTACTTTGGAGTCGGCCTTAATCAAAATGTGACTTGCCCGCAATTGCTCAGCTTGTTTGAAGAACATCGGGTTATTATCGTAGAATTGCTTGGTTTCTTTGTCCGAAACCGTAATTTTTTGCATAAATTCCTGGTCAATCAGTTTTCCGATCGTCATCCCGAGCCTAAACTGAGATTTTAAGTCGGCCTCGGTGAGGTTCATGGTACTCAAAAGACTCTTGAGCTCCGCCTCGTTTGGAAACCGTTCTTTGAATTTTCTATTGAGTTCCGCTTCATCAACTTTGATTTCCTTCTTCTGGCTTTCCTCGTACAGCAACTCGCGCTCGATAAGTCTTTCAAGCGCTTTCTGCTTGATTTCCGATAACTGGGAATCGCTGGGTGACTTTCCCATTCTGGAGAACTGTTGTTCGGCGACGTGTATCTCTCTCTCAAAGTCCACCCGGGTAATCACTGAGCCATTGACTATCGCAACTTTATCCTTTGAAGACGGCTTCTCTTCTGCTGCCGAGGCTGGCAAAGCAAGCAATATCAGAGTCAAAGCCGTTAATAGCGTAAAAAACCATACTCTTCCTTCGATCCGCATGCGAATTTCTCCTTTCCGGTTTTCTAAAAGCGATAGACGAACTTGTCTTCTGATTAAATCTCCTTGCAGCTTGCTAGGGGGATAGCAAGCGGTATCGGAGTTCATGAAGTATGGGAGAAGCAGACTTGGGTGTCAAGGAAAATAGCGTTATCACTCGATTGTCTCGATGCGGCAAGGCTTGTGAATGATCTCATTGGTTTGTTGCAAGGTTTAATGCTTTCGGATATACTTACCATTGAGCGGAAACAAAATGAAGAATCATTGGGGTCTGGGCTTTCGCTCAATGAGGGAGGCATCCATTCAGGGGCATAGGGACCTTCGGAGTTTGCGATGAAAATCATCCTTGTTGTTCTGGACGGAATCGGCGACCGGTCGTATGAGGTCCTAAATCACCACACCCCTCTTCAGGCGGCAGCTACGCCAAATCTAGATCGGTTGGCTCTTTTGGGCAGTAATGGACTTTTTCATGCAGCCTCTCCTGGCCAATGTCTGCCGAGCGAGACAGCCCACTACCTGCTTTTTGGATACGCGCTAGAGAACTTCCCTGGCCGGGGGCTTCTGGAAGCGGTGGGCGATGGCATCGTCTTTGATGATAGTGACGTGCTGTGCCTGGCCCACCTTTCGAGTGTAGCGTGGAAAGACGGTGAGCCGATCCTCGTCCAAAAGCGTCCCGACATGGAGCAGGCAGAACTGGACAAGCTGTTTTCCGCCATCAGCAGTTATGAGATGCAGGGTATCCGCTTCAAGCTCCAACAGACTGGCCCCAATAACGCTATTCTGATCATGAGCGGCCAAGTCTCACCCTACCTATCTGATTCTGATCCCATGGTCCCTGGTCGCGCCATGGCCTGCATTTTACCTCATTCCCAGAATTCTGAGCCAGAGCAAGCTGCGCTGACCGCCAAGGCGTTAAATTATTATCTGAGTTACTGCCACGGGGTGCTCACCAGCCACGAAATAAACCGCCAACGTCAGGCCAAAAATCTGCCAGCAGCCAACTTTTTGGCCACGCAACGTTGTGGCCGCCGCATTGTTCAGGAGGCCTTTAATCTCCGTTGGGGGCTGACCGGCATGATGATTGCTTCAGGGTCTGTCTATGAGGGCCTTGCCAAAGAGACAGGCCTGGCGTTTGTGCGGGTAAGAGATGGTTCAGACCCGGGTGAAGACCTCAAGGAGCGCATTGGCTTGGCCCTTGCCGACCCTTCCCATGACTTCATCCACGTTCACACAAAGGTTCCGGATGAGGCGGGCCATACAGGAGACCCCCGACAAAAGGAGGCCGCCATAACCGCCGTGGATCGGGGGTTAAATGGGCTGGTCAAAGCAGTAGAAACGAAGGATGACTTGCTGGTTGCGGTCACTGCTGATCACTCTACCCCCAGCATGTCGCCACTGATCCACTCTGGTGAACCTGTGCCTCTTGCCCTGGTCGGTCCAACTATTAGGCGCGACGAGGTTGATGCCTTTGATGAGGTGCATGCAGCGGTCGGTTGTTTGGGGCTTTTGCGAGGGCAAGAGTTGATGCTGACGATTCTGAATCATGCTGATCGCTCTGCCCTGCTGGGTCATCGCCTTGGCAATATAGACAGACCTTATGTCCCCACCAGCTACAAGTCATTCAAGCTCACGGAATAACAGAGCTATTTGGGTAGTAGCCTTTCGACGTGGCCGTATGCTCGTTTTTGTCTCATTGTTTCCTGTAAACTTCAAAAATCACCGTGCCGCCTCCGGTGATCTCACATGGATCTAAGCATTGCACGTAGGCACAATTCGGTTTTGTGCCGGAAAGTCCGAGGTCTTTTGGATGAACCCCCTTGGAGAGTGCCACATAATACGGCATAAGGGAGGCCAGTGAATGCATGCAAACAGGAGAGCTGCGTGTCCTATCCAAGACATAGCCTTTTTTGATACTAAAGGTATCACCTGCCTTATATACCGGACAGATTCCCTTTATCTTCTTGACGTTAACGATAAGATCCATGGCCTGACCCCCTTCACTTGGCAAACTCCAATCAAGACATATCACAAAATGGGAATACAGAGGGGTGATTGACAAAAAAATGAGGGTAAGCGTATCTAAACAACATTCTTATAATTCCCTTTACAGAGGGAAACCTTTTGGTGTAGCAATGCCAACACCGTGACACGAAGGCACCTTCTGTTGGCACATCTTATGCGTGAGGAAAAGGCCCAACATGAGCAAAAATGACAGAAAGAGCCCGAGAATAGATTTTCACCACCAGGTGATGATAATGGGTCAGCAAGGACTGCATAAGATAAAGGATTTCAGCCTGAGCGGTTTGTTTATACAGGTGCAAGACCCTTCTCAGTTTAAAGAAGGAGATGAAGTCCATCTTGTCATCGAGCTTCCCCACGAAAACGAACATTTACGACTAAAAGCCCGAATCATACGTGTGACCACAGAAGGTATCGGT
>JBFEUB010000225.1:0-5431 GCA_041547605.1 Desulfobacteria bacterium | reverse complement strand
AGCTTTTTCGAAGCCGGACTTCAGCTGAGTGGAGCGTTAAGAATCATAAACTGTTTGAGGGCCTTAAACCCCAGTTTAGCGCTCCGGTTGCGCCTGACGGCTTGAACAGAACCACTGCGTGCATGATTTAGCGGAGCGAAGCTGATGTCCCGAAAACGCTCACGGAGCAAGGACAATGGCTTTTTGGCGATTCCATATTCTTGGAACAAACTCCTGGGACACAACACTAGGAAAGGCAGACCTAAATGGCCTGCCCTGCTCTTCGAAAATTACATATAAAAAAGCTTCTAATCTATCTCACCTGTTGTATGGTTCTGAACGAGATATTCCAGCAGCCTTATCTGGACAGGCGTCAACGCACCAAATTGCACGCCATATCGCGTCTTGTATAGAGGAGCCAGAGGCTTTTCGTACATCGCTAAATTCCAAATGCTCTTACACGGGATATCTTGCAGGCGAAAGCCACTCCCCGTTATCAATATGTCTAGCTCCGTTGCCTGGAATGGTGCACTTTGGCTTGTAAGATGCTCAAACGTCAGTCCGCCCATGCTGATACCTATTAATCGACCGATTCCAGCATCAGGCGGCTTGAGCATGATTAAGGCACCGCTCTTTACCCGGAGCCGCTTCTCCTGCCTTCGCTCAATCTGCGCTTTCGCTTCCATGATGAGGAAGCCTCCTTCCTGGATTTCGGATGCCGGGAGCAAAAAGCATTCCCTTTTCTAAACAATGCAGGAGTCATGCCAAATTACTCTTTTGCGAGCAGGAAAAAGCAAAAAGGAAGCCAGGCCAAATATATGTTCTTAGCTGACCGCTAAAACCTATATAAACTAAGTAACTAGCGCTTATTATTAAAGTGACCTATTAAGTAAAATCTGACGTGACAATTTTAGCAGAGCGCCCAATTTGCCAGGGTAACTACGCAACAAAGAACAAACTGCCTGCCTTAGGTGAGGACTTAAACGTCGTAGATGGGGGTATCTCGGAGTTTATTCGCTCTTTGACCGGCCTGCTTCCAGCGCACCACATTCTGGCGTAAGGCAGACCCCCCGCCCTTTGGGCAGAGAGCTTCACGAACAACTACCATTTCTTGTATTGCCCAAATAGGCTTGTGAAACTCTGAAATTCATTATATAGGTGGGCGTGGAAGGGCACAGCTAGGCGCAAACAAAAAGCGATGGGACTCGAGGAGGATTGAAACATGGAACCTGGGGATTTGACTCCACAGGAACTGAAGGAACTGTTGGCACAATACCAGAAGGAGTTTAGGCCGACGTTAGACAACCTGGCCACCCTCGTAGCACAGGTGGTAATTCAGAAGGACAAACTTGCCCTCCAGTTTCTGACTGAGGCGGTGAAGACGTTGCTGTCTGAGGCTATGGAGCGGATAGAGAGAGACACGCCAATTGGGGACCCTGACGATTACCGATGGCGCGTCAACTTGGACAATGACTGAGCAGCATTTCACATCTCATAATGAGGCCCGGCGTAAAGATAGCAAACTCGCATCATAACATTTTCTGGCTGACCAGAATTGGGTTTTATATAGAAGAACGCTCAGCAAAACAGCTGCTGTCCGGGCATACAATATTTGGGATTGCGTGACCTGTGATGTTTCTGTCTGCCGGAGATTATTTCTTGGTAAGAATCTCTGTGACTTTTGCAGACAGTTCCTTCAGGGTAAAGGGCTTCTGAATAAAGCCGTTACACCCTCGCTCCAACATCTCTCCGACCTCACCACCAATACTGTGGCCACTGGAAAGCAGGACTTTTGCATCTGGGTTGATTTCTTTAATGCAGTCATAAGTTTCAGCCCCACCCATGTTAGGCATAACCATGTCCAGAATAACAATATCTATGCTGCCCATATTCTTCTTGTAGACCCGAATGCCCTCCTTTCCATCTTTGGCTACTAGTACCCTATAGCCCACAGCCTCCAACAACTCCTGGCCTACTTGCAAGACCATGTCTTCATCGTCCACCAGGAGGACTGTTCCGGTGCCTTTAACAACTTCTTCTGCGGTTCTGACAACTTTCTGAAGTTCTTTTTCTGATGCAGGCAGATAGATACTGAAGGTGGTTCCATGCCCCCTCTCGGAATCGACATCAATATATCCGCCGTGGGCCTTGACGATCCCGTACACAGAAGATAGCCCAAGGCCGGTGCCTCGCCCCATCTCCTTGGTGGTAAAAAAAGGATCAAAGATGCGCTCCATGGTCTCTTTGTCCATGCCTGTGCCTGTATCGGTAATCGTTGACAATACATAACTGCCAGGCCTTGGGTTATAGAGCTTGCCTTTCATGTCCTTGTGGGTAACGTTCATGCACTTTACGAAAAGATTTCCGCCGTTAGGCATAGCATCAGCCGCATTGACAAACAGATTCAAGAGCACTTGCTCTATCTGCGCAGGATCACCCTCTACTCGAAATAAGCCCGCAGCGAGGTCCTGGTGAATCACAATGTGCCTTCTAGTCCTGCCAAAGGCATCAGATGTCTCTTCCACCAACTCGTTGAGATCAAGGGGTTGGATCTCATATTTTCCCTTCCTGGCATATCCAAGGAGATGCGAGGTGAGTCTACTTCCACTTTGAGCCTGCTTTTCAATCTGCTTCAACCGTCTGTAGTCCGGATGGGCGGGATCCATGTCCATAAGCATTAAGGAGACATTTCCCTGAATACCCATAAGCAGGTTGTTAAAATCATGGGCAACTCCGCCAGCCAGGGTGCCAACAGCTTCCATCTTTTGGGCATGTTGGAGTTGCGCTTCAAGACGCTTCGACTCTGTGATGTCGCGTATTACCGAGGCTATCCTAACGATTTTGCCATCCTCAAGTAAGGGGATCTTGCGCGATTCAGTGATAAACTCTCTGCTTTCAACTTTTGTGGTCTCCTGAGTAACAAGAACCGCTTTATTTTCAAATACCCAGCGGTATTCATCAAAAAGGGTATCAGGCAAGAAGGGAAAAATTTCCATTGGGGTTCGACCAATCACGTCTGTAGTCAGACCCAACTCCTTGTTCACCCGGGTAAAGGCTTCATTGAACAGTACAATTCTCAAATCGGTGTCAACGACGAGTATCCAGTCTCCCATTGCATTGATGGTTTCACGATAATGTTTCTCGCTTTCCCGGAGTGCCTCCTCTGTCCGATTGCGCTCGGCAATTTCGCGTTGAAGCTGTTCATTGGCGCTTTTCAGCTCGGTTGTCCGCTCTACTACCAACGCCTCAAGGTTCTCGTGGTATCTTTGCAAGTCTCCGCCCATCTTATTGAAGGAAGCAGCTAATTGACCAAGTTCATCGTTAGACTTAATTTCTGCTCTGGCATCCAGGTTCCCCTTCCCTATTTCACCCGCTGCATCTCGCAGCACATTAACTGCGTTCGAAATAGAACGAGATATGAGAGTGCCAATTATAATTGCTACAATGACACTGATTACTGTGGCCGCAATGCCCAAGTTTCTGCGGGCTACCAGAGAAGACTCTAAATCGGTCTTTTTCCTGAAGAATTCTTTCCTTTCGTATGCAATTGCAGCATCCACAGCCGCCAAGAAAGCCTTCTCATCTCTCTCAAAATCTTCTTTCTTTCCCAGAATTTGTAATCCATAGACTCCTTGCTCTTTAAAACGCAGTAATTCCTTGCTCGTGTCTTGAAGTCTTAACCCTTTCTGTCTAATATCCTCCAAGACCCCCTCTTGTGTAGGAAATTTATTCAACAAGCCCTCGTATTCCTTTAGGGCGTCAGCGTAAAGTCTGATACCCAGTTCTATCAATTGTTCTTCTCGTTGTTCTGGTTCAGATAACTTTTTACCTAATAATTCTTTTTCCGCCCTGATCAAGCCGTATTCATTAGTCGATGAGACTATTCTTAATCCTGCAAACTTCATAACTTCAAGAGACTGAAGCTTTGGTATTGTATGGTTTGTAGCCATATTAAATCCTGTCTTGGCAGTACTAGTCATCATAATTCCCAAATAACCAATAGCCGCAACCAGCAACGCGACAGCCACATATCCGACAATCAATTTATGGCGTATTTTCATTAAAAGTACCTTTTTTGCTAATTCTGATTACTTAAGACAAAAGAAGGCTCATACGAACGATGATCCCCGATATCACGTATGCGCCTTCACCATTCACACCATCACATGTTTGGTTATCTTGCCAAAATAGAAACCCACCAATTGCTTTGATTATTTTCGAAATCTTCAACTTGAACCGCAACAGCGAGCGTATTCCCTGCAGCTTGCTGCGGGGAGCTTCAATGATAAGTCTTACTAAAAATGTTGGGCCAAGTTTTGACCGGCGTGCTCTCCGCAAGCCCCGTCCGGGGGGGCGGCGTCAAGGGGAGCTATACAAAACTGTCCGTTTTCCTTTCCCGGGCGCGAAGCACTGCCGCAAGGAATAACCCCCGCCCGGAAGGGCGGAGAGGCTTCACAAATAATTGTGTTCAAGGGTTGTTGTCTGAGGAGGAGATCGAAAAGTCTCCCTGGAAAGATCGCCTTGGGCCTCCCTGGAACACGCGTTTTAAAGCCGAAATTGAAGCTCCCTGAAGCTGCAGTGCTTCGCAGCGACTGTAAGGAACGTTGCCATTTTCAGATAGTTTCCATCCCCTGATTGACGGGGATCAAACAGTTTGTGGAGAAGTATAGATTTGTCTACATTAGTAGCACTAAAAAATCAAGGTCTTTAAATACTATTAACTAGTTATCACTTTTTATTTGGGGATAAAGTACGGTAAAAAACTCCGTAGTTTTTACACGAGAGTGCCCGGTTTAAGGGCAAATAGAGATTGGATACAAAAACCGCCAGCTAACCTGCAGAATGAAGGAATTCAAAATTTTAGTATAACATTTTGGGGCTGACAGGAAAGGGACAACGGGTAACACTAGAACCCATCTCAAAAATGTGGATCAGGGTTCAGGGCAAGGCGCGAGGTGGCGAAAAAGCGCAGCATACACGGGGGGGGGCAGTATGTGAGCATTTTGAGCCGACTCGCAACACCGCTATGGGGCCTTAGACGCATTTTCGAGATGGGTTCTATCTTTGACTTGACCCCTTATTTGAGACCTAGTGTATGAATCACGACCTTATGAGAATTGCCCGTCTCTGCAATCCTTTTTACGATGTTTTCAATCTCGAATCGCCCCGGAACCATTCCAATAAACTTCACCATGCACATGCGCTCAAGGTCGTGGGCAAGGTATATGACACCTTCGGCACGAAGATACTTTTGAAAGAGATTAATAATTGGCTTGATACATTTCTCATTGTAAACCAATTCCGAGCCGCAGATAACATCATATTTGCCTGACAGGTCCGGCTTATTCCAATCCAGTTTTTTCACCGACACGTTGTGTAACCCATTGTGTTGCACATTCATTCGGAGGAGTTCAAGGGCTTCCTCTTCGTAATCAGTAACAGTAACCGTGTT
>JBFEUB010000224.1:0-5481 GCA_041547605.1 Desulfobacteria bacterium | reverse complement strand
TGTGTTCAGTCTCCTAATTGGTTGCTCGGGAATAAAAACTTACCCCAACACTGCAGATAAAAATTTCCATATAACGACCGAAACGGATTCAGGCTCCGTGCTATCAAAAGTCCGCACCGCTGTTGACATTCACCGGGTCGACGCAGATTGTAAAACCGAATATGAAGGCACCGTGCAGTTGAAGAGCAGCTCGGTGGATATAGGTATTCCACCAGGACGCTTAAGCTACCTTGTTTTTGTTTTTTCAAGCTTAGGTTTCTTTTCTAGCTCCTCGAGCACCATAACATATGGTGGCCTACTGATGCCCGGTGCCGATTATCTTTATGACGTCAAAGTCAGTTATGTAGACGATATTTATAACGTAGTAATTCGGGAGACTAATCCACGTAAGAAGAAAAGCCGTGAAATTGAACTCAAAGATTTAAACGACTGTGCCTCTTTTTAAAGCATAACGGGTTTCCTCATAAACACGGGGTAAGGATGGATTGCAAAAAAAGCTGGTGCTTTTTGGTCCCCTGGCTTCGCTCGGCAAACTCTTACTCCGAAAGTTACCGACTTTCGATTATTTGCCATATCATATCAGAAGTGTCCGGTTAAGAATTTAAGAAAGCTTATAACGATTTAAGATTAATGAACAAATTGACGAAAGTGGGCGGAATCGATTTGAAATTTACCTGATTGAATTGATACTCCTTTTGCCGACAAAGAGAAGGTGAAAGGAGATCTGTCGTGAATCAGGGCAAAACAGTTTTTTCTCAAGTCATGGATTTTCTGCCCAAGAAGAAATTTCGTCAATGTGTTGATCGGTATGGTGGTAACTACCGAGTTCGCTCTTTTAAATGCCTTGATCAATTTTTATGCATGGCCTTTGCTCAGCTTACCTATCGGGAAAGCCTTCGAGATATCGAATGTTGCCTGCGGGCTTTTCAACAGAAGCTTTACCACATGGGTATTAGGGGTAAAGTTTCCAAAAGCACATTGGCTGATGCAAACGAAAAAAGGGATTGGCGTATTTACAGCGATTTTGCTCAAATCCTCATCCATCAGGCCAGACAATTGTATGCCAATGATGATTTTGGTCTCCAACTTCAGGAAACGGTTTATGCACTGGATGCGACCATCATTGACTTGTGCCTTTCTGTATTTCCCTGGGCGTACTTTCGAAAAACAAAAGGCGCTATCAAATTACATACACTTTTGGACCTGAGGGGCAACATCCCTTCATTTGTAGCGATAACGCACGCTAAAGTGCATGAAGTCAACATCCTCGACGAACTTGTTCCAGAGCCAGGGGCCATTTATATTATGGACCGCGGATACCTGGACTTTGGACGTCTTTATACGCTGAATCAATGTTCAGTATTCTTTATTGTGCGGACAATGGCAAACACGCGCTTGCGACGCCTTTATTCTATGCCGGTAGATAAAGCCTCCGGTATTCGCTGTGATCAAGTCGTTGTCCCGACTGTCTTTTACTCGAAGAAAGGCTATCCTGACAAACTTCGTCGAGTAAGATTTTTTGATGTAGAGCAGCAAAAACGATTAACATTTATTACTAATCAGTTTACGCTGCCAGCATTGACAATCGCTGATCTTTATAGATGCCGCTGGCAAGTTGAGTTGTTCTTTAAATGGATTAAACGGCACCTGCGGATAAAAGCATTCTATGGGGTCTCAGGGGTCTCAGAAAATGCCTTCAAGACGCAGATCTGGATTGCCATATCGGTATATGTACTTGTTGCCATCATGAAAATACGGATGAAAATTGACCTGAGTCTCTACACAATTTTACAGATCTTAAGCGTAACGCTTTTTGAGAAAATCCCTGTCTCACAAGTGTTTGCGCCGGAAACTTACAGGTCCAAGATTACTAGTAGCCATATCCAGTTGAATTTATTCACATCTTAACGAGACACTTCTGATATCATATGTCAGATTAGATTCGCAATTTTGCCATATAGTGTACAACTCCGGTTAGCCCGAAAATGTTATGATATGAATTTGTAATCTTGACTTAACGGTCGCTTGGCATGAGGCAAGGCAGCAGCTAAAGATATGAAACCGCTACTAAAAACCTTCTCATCGTATGCTGCATCATCAATAGTGTGGCATTATCTTGAACTTGACCCCCATGATGATGTAGTTATAGTCGGTATCATTTAGCTCACAATACGCCCTCTCATTAGCTTAGGAATATCGTGTGAGCCGATGGCTTGTCCAACGCAAGGAGCAAGAGAAGGTATCGTTTCAGATTCTTGGTAATTAAGAATTCATCCTTGACCCGTTGGTGGCCATTTTCACCAAGTGCCTTGGCAAAACTCGGTTGGCTAAGCAACGAGCGAATCCCTAAACTGGCTCCCTCTACCGAATGAACTAATAAACCAGTGTATCCATCAATGATTTGGGCCGGTATGCCCCCCACGGCACCACCTACGACTGCTCGTCTTTTCCACAGGGCTTCTGAAACAGTTAATCCAAATCCTTCTCTTAACGATTTTTGCAGAACAATATCTGATGCCCGTTGAAACGCGTTGATTTCGGTAGCAATGGAGGGGCTGAATGTGAGGATGTGAATATTAGGGTCGTTTCCTGCTTCCGCTCTCACTTCTTCCAGAATCTTATCAGCTTCGGGATCATCTGCCGCCTTGTCGCCAACTAAGAGCAAACGGCAATCCACATTTTTCCGCGCCATCCTCCAGGCACGGATGACACCTACTGGGTCCTTCCACGGATCGTAACGCGAGATCTGGGTCACGATGGGTTTGTCTTTTGGGATTCCGTAATTTGCCAAGACGCTGTTCACGTAGGAGGTATCTAGCTCTCTATTCTTGTCATCTAAAGGGTCAATGGCCGGATAAAATCGATACTGGGGAATGGAAAGCTCTGCAGAAAAAAGAGCGGAGGAGAATATAGCCGCATCATATTTCTCGACGTACGGCTTCAGGAAGCCCCAAACCTGCGGATTAGGATGAGACATATCTATATGACATCTCCACACCCATCTGTTCTTGCGATTTTGGTTCCAATGAATTAAGGCAACTGGCTGAGGATCATGAATGACTATGAGGTCTTCATCGAAATCTAATTCACGGCTGTTCATTTCATTATACTCAAGATAGGTTGTAAATGCATCCTCTCCAAAGTCCTCTTTCTGGCCCTGCAAGGCGTTGTGGAAAGATTTGGTAATTTCAAAAAACTTGTCGTCTCCTTTGATGACCTCCCATTTCGCTTGTATTCCCATGTAATTGAGAAACGGGACAATCCGGTGGAGCATTTCGGCCACCCCTCCTCCTACAGGTGTCGAGCTGACCATTTTGATGGATCGGTTGCCCACATGGGACGCTATAATCATGAGTTCTTCAATGATGTCGGACCCCACCACGTCCTCGTAATCGCCTAATGGGGGCGTAGTCATATTATATCCTCCTGAAACGGTCTATTCTGTATTTAATCTGTATGTAAATTGAAGACCAGGTAATAATCCAAGCTAAGCTCTTTGCTCTAGTTCCTTCAAATGTTCGTCGATTAATTGTATTAGGCGTATCCTGAGCCCTTCCAGTGTGTGAACACTGATGTCGATCTTTTGAATTTTTTTTGCCAGGGCTGGCATGTTTAGACTGCTCTCTATCCATACAGAGAACTCGTCGGAATCAAAATCCTTGTACAACCGGGATTCTATGAAGTGAAAATATATAGAATATATGCTGACTTCCGTCAGCAATTCACGAAAAGACCTTAAGTCATAGGCAAATCTGTCTGTCAAATAGACCGTCCTAGTAATATCATGCAGGTAGAACGGTTCGTCAGCTGTTTTCTGAAAGGCTCCAGGCTTCTGGCCTCTGTAACTCTCGATAATCTCTATAAGTTGACTGCGAAGGCCTTCAACTGTCTTGTGTTCGCACAGGTCAACGGCCATCAACTTCTCTGCCAGGGCTTTTTCGTTCAGCATCCTGGCGACCCAAAAAGCAAAATCGGTGTTGTAGGGTACACGTGCCTCTCGCATTTTAAGAAAAGCGGAAAACGTGTGAAAGAATATTGATGACTCACTACACGCCTTTATCAGCTCGAGCAACTCCTCAAGATTGTATGCCTTCTGCCCGGTGAGTTTCTCCAAAGATGCACTTGATCGAAATTGAAATACGTCTCCCATAAGTCTCTTCTCGTCTAAGTTATTTCGATGTCTATTATAAATGGTTGCACAGGGCGAGTTCTCACAGCAACGTCAACAGTCCAACAAAACCCCGCTCATTAGGAGAAACGGGGCCTTGGGATTTAGTTCATGGTATGCCCCTCGTCTTCAACCTTCTCTGTTTGGGGGTACAAGCACAAAAACTATGCCGCCAACATTTACCGAAAGCCTCAAGCCCTTGTTCCGTTTGGATTCGAGGCACATCGAACCTATAATGCGTCGAAACATAGTGTTCGAGGTACGGTTTCAGTTGCTGGTATTGATTTGGATCAAGATTGGCGATTTGGAAAGCCTCTTCCACTGTGAAGGGGGGTGGTTTCATGTGAACCTCCCACTTGGTGAGGGTTAGTCTGAGGACTCCTCAGGGACACCCTGAAAACCGAAAGGGTGGAAGCAAGTCATCCACCACTGTATGGCAGCCCAAAATCTCAGCAAGGGAATCCCGTTGACCCATTAACGGTCCATGGTATGTTCTTCGGTAGACTGCACATATTGTGGTTGGAATGCCTGTTCCGGAATTGAAAGTATCTTCCCATTATTGATGCCCACCAAACCGGTAAACCTATTAGAGGTTTCTAACTCATATGATAAGTTTCGTCAAACTGCGGGGGAGAATGCCAGAAAACGAAAGCCTTTTTCCCAAAATTCAGGCTGGAACCCTGAGCCGCAGCCTCGGTGGGCGACTCATTGGGGGGTGAAACATAGAGATATGAGTTGGATACTGTAAGTTTTTGGGCCTCTGATTTTCAGAGATAGTATGGGGCATTATCTTGATTGACTTGGGGGGTAGGTGCTTCTTCATTAGCTGGCAGCTTTACTTCGGCCAGTTCCGCCAGTTCCAGGGGGACAACTCTGGGGTTTCCGTTTTCGGTAGATCTTCCTCGGTAACCGGCGCCGCGGCTTCTTGGTCGCTAAGCTTCACGGCCTGGTAAGCGAGCTTCACCATGGCAGCACGGCGCACGGTCCAAGCCTTGTCTTCTTCGGCGATCTTGGCCAGCAAGGCCTGGTCGGTGAGCCTCTCCACGGCAGCACGGCGCACGGTCCAAGCCTCGTCTTCTACTGCGATCTTGGCCAGAAAGGCCTGGTCGGTGAGCCTCTCCACGGCAGCAAGGCGCGCGGTCCAAGCCTCGTCTTCTACTGCGATCTTGGCCAGTAAGGCGGGTTTGGATTGTTCCGTTGCACAGCCGACAAGAAGAAAGAGAACGACGCACAATGTTGCTGCGATAGGGTGATATTCGATCCTCAGGGCAAATACCTCCATTTATAATTTGTGGGCTGCCAAACATGGCATA
>JBFEUB010000223.1:0-5499 GCA_041547605.1 Desulfobacteria bacterium | reverse complement strand
CCAGTCGGACGTCAAGGATGAGATTTCCAAGAGCCAGCGGGACTACTATCTCAGGGAACAGGTCCGCGCCATCCACCGGGAGCTGGGGGAGCTGGATGAAAAGGCCCTGGAGATCGAGGAGTACAAACGACGGATCAAGAAGGCCCGGATGGGACAGGAGGCCAAGGACGAGGCGGACAAGCAGCTCCGGCGCCTCGAGCAGATGCACCCGGATGCAGCTGAAGCCTCTATCGTCCGTACCTACTTGGACTGGCTCGTTGAGGTCCCTTGGAACAAATCCACCAAAGAAGTCCTCGACATAAAAACGGCTCAGCAAGTCCTGGATGAGGACCATTATGATCTCCAGAAGGTTAAGGATCGTATCCTGGAATACCTCAGTGTACGAAAACTTAACAAGCACATGAAGGGACCCATCCTCTGTTTTGTTGGACCCCCTGGAGTGGGCAAGACCTCGCTGGGTCGATCGATTGCAAGGGCTATGAACCGGACCTTCTTTCGTATGTCCTTGGGTGGCATCCGCGACGAGGCCGAAATCCGGGGGCATCGCCGTACGTACATTGGGGCGATGCCGGGACGAATCATTCAGGGCTTGAAACAATGTGGCACAAACAATCCTGTGTTCATGATGGATGAAGTAGATAAGGTAGGTGCCGATTTTCGCGGGGATCCATCCGCCGCCCTCCTTGAAGTCCTCGACCCGGAACAGAACATCAGCTTCAGCGACCACTATCTGAACATCGCTTTCGATCTGTCGAAGGTCATGTTTATCACCACGGCCAATCTGGCCGATCCCATCCACCCAGCCTTGAAAGATCGGATGGAGATTGTGGAACTTGCCGGATATACAGAAGAAGAAAAACTTGCCATTGCTCAGCAGTTCTTGATCCCGCGTCAGATCAAGGAAAACGGGATCACTGCAAAACACGTGAGGATTGGCCCGAGGGTGCTGCGGAAAATCATATTTGAGTATACCTTGGAGGCCGGCCTCAGAAATCTGGAACGCGAAATCGGTACCATATGTCGCAAGGTGGCTCGCAGGGTGGCTGAAGGCCAGAAGGGGCCGTTCACCATCACCACCACCAACGTGCAACGCTATCTGGGTGTGCCGAAATACCTTCCTGAATTGGAGCACGAATCACACGAAATTGGCGTTGCAACAGGACTGGCGTGGACCCAGGCCGGGGGAGAAACACTTTACGTGGAAGCCTCCACAATGAACGGAAAGGGCGAGTTGATCCTCACGGGGCAGCTGGGAGAGGTGATGCAGGAATCTGCAAGGGCCGCATTGACCTATGCCCGCTCTAATGCAAAGGCACTTGGAATAGAACCTATGGCTTTCCAGGACATTGACATCCATATCCATGTTCCAGCCGGAGCGATTCCAAAGGATGGGCCATCTGCCGGAGCCACGATGGTTGCGGCGTTGGCCTCCACTCTGAGTGGGCGACCTGTGGACAGAGATGTGGCAATGACTGGCGAGATCACCCTCCGTGGGCGTGTACTTCCGGTGGGGGGACTTAAGGAAAAGGCCCTGGCCGCCCTCAGGGCAGACGTACGCAAGGTCATTATTCCTGAAAAAAACAAGAAGGACTTGGCCGAAATTCCCTCCAACGTCAAACGCAAGCTTGCCTTCTTGCCGGTAGGTCACATAGATGAGGTGCTGAAGATTGCGTTAAAAGAAAAGCCCGGTAAGAAGCAAACCGGCAAGCCTGGTGGTTGAGTCGTTGCGTGATCGAATGGTTGACTGGTTCGTTAATTATACGCGACACAGGGCCAAATTTTCCTCGTCCGCCGCAGCGTATTTGGATGCTTCTATGGCTTGCTCCGGACGCCCCAACACCGAGTGCCTCTTTTCAAGCCGTCAGGCGTAACCTGTGCGCTAAAACTCGTCCCGCTTCGCGGGACTCAAACAGTTCAGGGCGCCACCGGTCGCTTCGCCCAGAATCATCAAAAATGCGCTGCAATGCTCCCTCAGAAAAAGAGGCCCTATGTCTGGTGCATTTTGAACCCATTAGTAAATTAAAAACGACAACCACTTAACCGTGAACCGACATGAAACTCCTGGCAGTTGATACATCCACGCAGACGGGAAGTGTGGCCGTATTGGACGGCGACATATTGTTGGCTGAGGTGGCCGTGACCAGCGTGCAGACACATGCAAAACGCTTAATGCCTACCATTGATACTTGTCTTGAGATGGCGGGGCTGAGAATTGTGGACTGTGAGGCATTTGCCGTGACCACGGGCCCCGGAAGTTTTACGGGTCTGAGGATCGGGATCAGCACGGTTAAAGGCTTGGGATTTGCGACGAAAAAGCCCGTAACAAGCGTATCCACGTTGGATGCTCTGGCCTATCAGTTTCCTTCATTTCCGCATCTGGTTTGCCCGATCCTGGATGCTCGCAAGGGACAAATATATACAGCGCTTTATGAGTGCACCAATCATATGCAGTGGAAAAAGGTCATTGAGGATTGCGCCGTGGAACCAGGACAATGGCTGGAACAGATTCAGCGCTTGTGCCTCTTTGTGGGCGATGGGACGCTTGTTTATGGAGAATTGATCCAAAAAACCGTCGGAAGCCTGGCACACTTTGCCCCACCGTATCTGAACAGGGTCAGGGCATCGGTGGTAGCCCACATGGGTCTGAAGCAAATTCTGGGTGGTGAGGTTGTCGATGTTGCAAGCCTGGTGCCTCATTATATCAGAACGTCCGACGCTGAAATAAGGCGAAAAAAGAACGCCTATTGACAAATGAGCATAAATAAATAAGAATTGAAATTTTAGAATTTTGCACAATCAGCGCTCTCAACTAGGCATCAGGCGTGGAGGATTGCCCAGCAAGCCCTATTGCATTCCGCGTGGCACACCTCCGAAGGAGGATTGAACAAAGTAAGCGCTTGAGAACGTGTGCTATTCCAGTTCAGATCCAGGGAGGATCATGTATGGAAGAAAGGGATGAAAAGCTCATCGCCAATTTGATCAAAAAGAACCCAACCCTGAAACAACACATGGAACAACACCATGAATACGAGAGACAGCTGGAAGAATTTAACAAGCGCATCCACCTTTCATCCGAGGAGTCGATAGAGCGCAAGCGAATCCAAAAGCTGAAGCTTGCTAACAGGGACAAGATAGAACATATCTTGGCGCAGCACCGCCTCAAAAAGAAATAGCAGGCATTTTAAGACAGGGGATCACCCCAATGACTGAAGGTTCATTAATTCGTTCCGAGCATTCTGAGCCGCTTAAACCGAGGGGCATCCCCATAGCCCGCGAGGGATATCCCTTCATTATTGGGTGTGTGCTCGTGACAGCGATTGCTGCCGTTTTGGGTTGGCAAATCTTGGCCGTGTTGCTTCTGGCAGTGACCGCCTTTGTGTGTTTCTTCTTCAGGGATCCGGAACGGCTCATTCCCCAGGAAGCGGGAGTTATTGTCTCCCCGGCAGATGGGAAGGTTCTATCGGTGGGCGTGGTGCCAGAGAATGAGTTTGCTGCTGAGAGAATGCTCAAGATGAGTATCTTTATGTCAGTCTTCAACGTGCACGTGAACCGAATGCCGGACAATGGCAGGGTCACCGACGTTGTTTATCATCCGGGTAAATTCTTTTCAGCGAACTTGGACAAGGCCTCCGCAAACAACGAACGAAACGCCATTAGCCTGGAAATAGGCCCTGGTCGCAAGTTAATCGTTGTTCAGATCGCCGGGCTCATTGCCAGGCGGATCATCTGTAAGATACGCAAAGGAGACCTGTTGAAGCGCGGGGAGCGTTTTGGTATGATCTGTTTCGGATCCAGGCTGGATATTTACCTTCCTGAACATACAGTACCTGCCGTGTCACCGGGAGATAAGGTCCTGGCCGGCAAATCGACTTTGGGGCGCTTATCATGAAAAGAAAAAAACGTTCAGATAGACGACAATTGCAGCGCGGGATTTATGTCCTGCCCAATCTTCTTACCACAGCCAATCTCTTTTGCGGTTTCTATGCCATTATAGCCGCCATCCAGAGTCACTTCTTAAAGGGAGCCATTGCGATCATGTTAGCCGCCATTTTTGATGCGCTTGACGGTAAGATCGCACGGGTCACCCGGACCGTAAGCAAGTTCGGTCTGGAATACGACTCCCTCAGCGACGCCATATCCTTTGGTGTGGCACCCGGGGTCCTGGTTTATCTGTGGGCCCTCCAACCCTTTGGCAGACTGGGCTGGTTGGCAGCACTTATTTTTGTCGCCTGCGGCACATTGCGACTTGCACGCTTTAATGTCCAGGCCCATGTCATGAAGAGTGATTACTTTAAAGGACTTCCGATTCCAGCGGCAGCTTTTATGATTGCTGCCACGGTGCTTCTGCACCACCGCCTCGGCGGAACAGGAACCGCCAGCCACGTGACGATCCTCATCATGATATACGTGCTGTCCTGCCTGATGGTCAGCACAATGAAATATTACAGCTTTAAGCATGCTGGTTTATTCAAAAAGATGAAGTTCAATATGCTGGTCGTCGTTGTCATGCTTTTCATTCTCATGGCAGCGGAGCCAGCTATTGCTTGCTTCCTTATTATGCTATCCTATGTCATTTCAGGGCCTTTCACCACGTTATGGCTTCGCAAGAAGCGCCAGAGTGAAGAAGCCGCCAGCGAAACACTGAATACCCCCTACGAAAAGCCGGTATAGAAATGCCTCAAAGCATTGCGGAAAAAATCTTGGCTGCCCATGCAAGCCAAGACACAGTAGTACCTGGTGAACTTATTAATGTTCGCATCGACATGGCTTTGGCCAACGATATCACGGCCCCCATTGCAATCGACCTGTTTGAAAAATCAGGTGTAGAATCTGTGTTTGACCCGGAAAGAATCGCTCTGGTACCGGACCACTTTGTCCCGAACAAGGACATCCAGTCTGCTATGCAGGTGCAGACCATGCGCACCTTTGCCAAGAAACATCATATCAAGCATTTCTTTGAACTGGGTGACATGGGGGTCGAGCATGCGCTTCTGCCGGAACAAGGTTTGGTGCTGCCGGGAGAAGTGGTGATTGGAGCTGACAGTCACACCTGCACCTATGGTGCCTTGGGGGCCTTTGCCACAGGTGTTGGAAGTACAGACATTGCAGCAGCCATGATTACGGGCGAGGTCTGGTTTAAGGTTCCAGAATCGATCAAGCTCACATACCGCGGGCAGCTCGGGAAGTGGGTGACTGGCAAAGATTTGATCCTTTACACCATTGGCGATATTGGGGTAGGCGGCGCCACATACAAAGTCATGGAATTCACAGGGGATGTGATCAGCCACCTGCCCGTTGCCGATCGGATGACCATGGCCAACATGGCCGTTGAGGCCGGAGCCAAATGTGGCATCATATCGCCAGATGAAGCGACACTCGATTACATAAAGCCTCGTGCAAAACGCCCCTTTGAGTGCTACACGAGTGATCCTGATGCTCGGTATGTAGAGTCAAAGACATATGATGTCTCTGGTATCGAGCCCCAGGTGGCATTCCCCT
>JBFEUB010000222.1:0-5500 GCA_041547605.1 Desulfobacteria bacterium | reverse complement strand
GGGGACAGACACGCCGGAAATGGAAAAGGCCATGCCTGCTAAAGCGGAGAGGATCACTGGATTACCCACGACCCTGCTGGTCATAAACCGCAGATTCGGCCTCACAAGCGATCTAAGCGAGCCTGACTGAAGTGCCACGACGGCCAGGAAATTCTGTAAGAGCATAAGAAAACCAGCAATGATACTTGCCCGGATGAATCCCTCCGTGCCAAGAAAGTAGTAGGCGACTGCAAGGCCTATGTAGCCCAAATTCCCATGAAAGGCACTCTGCGTAAAGGTGCCGAGCCGACTCCGGGGAATACGCGCCAGCGAAGCCGCAGCCGATGAAATGGCAAAAACCATGAAAACCGGTATCAGCGTGCACGCCAATATCTTGGCATCGAATTGTGCGCGCAAGGATGCCCCAGAAACTTCGCGAAAAATCATGGCGGGCACTGCCACGTAATAGACCAGTCGATTGGCAGGGCCCAACAGTTCAGGCCGGATTAAGCCTTTGCGGCGAACCCAACACCCAAGAAAGATGATGGCAAAAATCGGAATGATGGTACTGAAAACATTTACCATTGGCGAAGTACCCTTTTACGGTGCCGCCGTTAATCAAAACGCAGGTTTACGCACTATAACGCCTCATATTTGATTGCAAGGTAAAATCCCCTGACACAATACCTTTTTTGCCATGGCAAGTTGATCTAAAGTATGCTATGAATCCAAAGAAAACAGAAACATAGAGAATCTTCTTTCTTTAGGAGACAAGCCGTGAAGACAAAACAGCAGAGCCTGTTACGCAAGCTGCCGGGCGTAGACCATGTTCTTGAGCTATGGGACAAGAACCAGCCTGTGGAAGATGTACCCAGAACCGTGTTAGTAAAGTCGATCCGCACGACCCTCGACCGACTTCGCACAAAGATTCTTGCGAGCGATGACACCTTGCAAGAAACCACATTTGACCACAATCAACTCCTCCCTCTTATTGCCAAGGCAGTAAACAAGAGCATGGAATTCAACCTGAAGCGCGTGATTAATGCCACCGGCGTAGTGGTTCACACCAACTTGGGCCGTTCCCTGCTTCCCGAAAGCGTAGCCAGGCATGTGGCCGAGATCTCTAGCCGGTATTCAAACCTCGAGTTCGACCTCGAAAAAGGCGCACGGGGATCCAGGTACAGCTGTGTGGAAGAGATCCTGTGCGAGATAAGTGGCGCTGAGGCGGCCATGGTCGTGAATAACAATGCGGGAGCTGTCTTCTTGTCTCTGGAAACCATGGCAAAAGGAAAAGAGGTGATTGTCTCCAGGGGTGAGCTGGTCGAAATTGGAGGTTCATTCCGCATACCGGACGTCATGGCCCGAAGTGGTGCCAAGCTGGTCGAGGTCGGCACAACCAACCGCACCCATCTCCCGGATTATGAGAAGGCGATTCGTAATGAAACGGCTATGTTGCTCAAGGTCCACACCAGCAATTACAGTATTCTTGGTTTTACGGCCGATGTCCCTCTACAGGACCTGGTGGCTCTGGGGGGCAAGTATCATCTTCCGGTCATGAATGACTGGGGAAGTGGCAACTTTATCGATTTTTCCAAGTACGGCCTCACAGCAGAGCCCGCAGTTCAGGAGACCATGGCAACCGGCGTTGATCTGGTTACGTTCAGTGGCGACAAAATGCTTGGTGGACCTCAGGCGGGAATCATTTTGGGCCGCAAAGATGTCCTCGAATGCATAAAGAAAAACCCCCTCACCCGGGCTCTCAGAATCGATAAACTGACCCTGGCTGCACTGGAAGCCTTGCTTCATCTATATCGAGATGAAGCCAAGGCAGTCTCAGCCATCCCCACGCTACGCATGCTCACCCTTGCCCCAAGGGTCATTGACAACAGGGCCAGGCGGCTTCGAAATCGGTTGCGGAAGATGGGAGATGACCGACTCCAGGCCGTCATCATGAATGCCTCATCCCGTGTAGGCGGGGGTGCCCTTCCGCTTCAAGAACTCCCCACCAAGTGTGTGGGTATCAAAATAGACGGACTTTCGACCAATACCATAGAGCGCCTCATGCGAGAGTCAACACCACCTATCATTGGATATATAGAGGAGGACCTTTTTGTGATGGATGTGCGCACCATCCAGGACGAAGAAGTTGCCATCATTGCTTCCACATTCAAGAGAATTCTAACGGAGGACTGAGTGGAGAACCAACTGGTTGGAGCAAATGCCCTCGAAGAGGAGTTTCCAGACCTGATAGCACCTGAACAATTCCCGAGGCTTTTTGAGTCGTTCGCGTCAAATAGCAACCGGTTTGCGGTGCTTGTCGTTCGGGTTGACGATTTTGACAAAACCCTTGAACACCTCGGAGAAAACATTACCTCAAACCTCCTCATCAGCGTGGCACGCACCATAGAGGGTCTGAGCAAAAGGCTTCCTATGTCATGGGGACAAATTAGCCAAGACGAATTCGGATGCCTGTGCCAGGACATGGATGAAGTCTCAGGTCTTGCACTGGCGAAGGAGCTACAGAGGAAGCTTCAAGTAGCTGGTGAAGAAACCGTATCGATTGGTCTGGCTGTATATCCTTTCTGGCCCTTCGAAAAGACGAACATTGTGGACAATGCCCGCAAGGCCCTCGACCATGCTGCTTTTTTCGGACCAAATACGGTTACACCGTTTGATGCTGTCAGCTTGAATATCAGCGCCGACAAGCTGTATCAATACGGGGACATCGACGGAGCCATTGAAGAGTTCAAGAAGGCCTTAGCCGTAGATCCAAAGAATGTCAATGTCCATAACAGTCTTGGCGTCTGTTATGGGGTGCAAGGCAAGTTGGATGAAGCGATTGATGCCTTTGAAACAGCCATCCATCTCGATCCGGAAGATGTCATGTCCACATTCAACCTGGGACTTGCCCACCATAAACAAGGAAATCCGGAAAAAGCCCTTGAACTGTTCCTTGACGCCCACAGTCTCGACGGAGACAACCCGGACGTGGCTTACCAGATTGGCCTGTGTTATCGAGAGAAGGATGAAACCGACTCCGCCTTTGAGTACTTCCAAAAAGCAGCCGAGAACACGCGCAAAGGGGCACACATATTTACGGCGCTTGCAGAATGTTACCAGGCAAAAGAGATGCTTCGGGAGGCTGTCAAGGCCTATGAAAAAGCGATCAAGCTGAACCCAACGAATGCAAAGAGCCTGAGCGCCCTGGCTCATCTGTACGGTGTTCTGGGAGAAAACCTTGAAATCGCCGTTGTCCTCTCTCGAGAGAGCACAAGAATTGTTCCAAATAATGGTCTCTACCGGCGTCGACTAGGCAAGCTCTACCAGCAAAGTCAAGATTACAAGAATGCGTTAGAACAGTTCAAAATGGCGGCAGAACTTGGAGAGGATTGCGCGGATCTCATAAAAGACACAGAAAATGTCATGGGTGGCCCTGTTGCCGTGGATGCCTCCGTTAACAGTGGATAAGTGAGACATTTAGAAGATGCCCACAAGGGCAAAAACATATCTCCCCCCAGCGTCACACAGAACGCTGGCGGTAAAGCAAGTTTTGTAGGACGTCATGAAGGATGTGGTTTTACAGACGCTTGAAGAAAGCATTCGGGTAAAGGAACGCTTTGTTAAGGACAATATGGACAGGCTTCTCACAGCAGCGCAACGGCTGGCTACCTGCTTTGCGGCCGACCATAAACTCCTCATCTTTGGCAACGGAGGCAGTGCGGCCGATGCCCAGCACATGGCAGCAGAATTCGTAAACCGTTTTGCTGTGGAGCGAAAACCTCTCCCTGCGCTGGCGCTCACCACGGACACATCCATCTTGACCAGTATCTCTAACGATTATTCTTTTGATGAAGTCTTTTCCAAGCAGATCGAGGCCCTTGGAAAAAAGGATGATATCGCTTTGGGGATTAGCACGAGTGGCACGTCCAAAAATGTTATCAGAGCTGTGGAAACGGCCGGCGACATGGGTCTTTACACGATCGGTCTGACAGGGTGTGGTGGAGGCCAGCTGGGTCAATGTTGCCACCTCGCAATGGTTGTCGATTCTGAGATAACCCCGCGTATTCAGGAGGCCCATATTACTGCAGGGCACATCCTTTGCGATCTCGTGGACCGAATCCTTTTCCCTGACAGGTTCATTGACAGTTCGTCATCAACTTGATTGGTACTGATCTACCGCAGAGACGCAGAGAGCGCAGAGGATTTTTCTTTTTTGCCCATCGGGGGACAGCGATGGGCAAAAACAACCTGCCCTTAGGGGGAAAAAGTAATCGTTTTGGTTCCCCGCATGGCGGACTGACCGTTTTCGTTTGTCCCGATAGCGTCGGGACAAACGAAAAATGTCTTCACCGCGTTCTCCGCGTCTCTGCGGTGAACAGGTCGCTTGATTATGGACAAGCCTAAACCCATAAACCTGACATCCTTAAAGACCTATCCGCTGGCATCCAGAAAGAGCAAGGTGGACCGGGCGGATTTTGCGCATCCATGGAAAGCAGATGGGACCCTAAAAGATTTTTTGGAGCGACTCCCGCACATCCTGGCGGCTAAGGATTTCAAGACGGTCATTTCAGCCATAGTAAAGGCCCACAAGGGTGGCAAAAGCGTGGTGATGGCCATGGGGGCCCATGTCATCAAGGCGGGGCTCAACCCTGTGGTCATAGACATGATGGAACGGGGCATCGTCACAGCGGTTGCCATGAACGGGGCCGGCATCGTGCACGACCTTGAGCTTGCAATGATCGGTCGGACCTCTGAAGACGTTCTCGAGGGTTTGGAACATGGCGCCTTTGGCATGGCACAAGAGACCGCGGATTTTTTGAATCGTGCCATGTCAAAGGCAGGCCAGGAGGCCTTGGGGCTCGGTCAGGCCGTTGGACAAGCCATTATTGAAGGGGATCTGCCTTTCGCCAAGGACAGCATCTTTGCAGCTGCCGTGCGGCTTGACATTCCCGCTACCGTCCATGTGGCGATCGGAACGGACATCATTCACATACATCCTGGATTCGACCCTGAGGCTGCAGGTAAGGCCACCCATCTTGATTTCAGGATCTTTTCCTCAGTGGTTGCTGGGCTGGAAGACGGGGTTTACATGAACATCGGCTCTGCCGTGATCATGCCTGAGGTCTTTTTAAAGGCACTTTCGCTGGTTCGGAACATGGGGCACAAGGTGGCGCGATTTACCGCCGTGAATATGGACTTTATCCGCCACTACCGGTCCACCACGAATGTGGTTGAGCGGCCGACCAGCATGGGTGGAACGGGTTATACCCTTGTCGGCCACCATGAGATCATGTTTCCCCTGCTTGCGGCTGCTGTGATTGAAGAAACAGCATAGTGTCGTGTCTCAGAAGTTTCTTTAAAAAAGATGGAGCCAGCTTTAAGCCGTTTTCTTTACTCCGTGAGCGTTTTTGGGACGTCAGCTTCGCTCCGCTGAATCACAAAAACTCGGGCTAACGCCCTCAAACAGTTTGTGATTCTAGACGCGTCACTCAGCTGGCATCTCATTCCAAAAACGCTCAAT
>JBFEUB010000221.1:0-5547 GCA_041547605.1 Desulfobacteria bacterium | reverse complement strand
TCGCCTAAGGCTTGCTGCAGGAAGCTTCAATTTGCGACAATGCATGGGATGATAGGCGGGGAGAGACGAAATCCTTCGCGGGTTCCCAGAGATGCTAAAATGACATTTGGTACGATAGTAAAACGGTGGTCTCGTGCCCAGGTCTAGCCAGAGAAATCTTGATTCTGGAATGCTGTTCCAAGTACCTCAAAAAGCGATTTCTCTCATGCTGGTTGTACTTGTGTGCGCTGTTTACGGCACTGTAAATGTTGCCGGAATAGAAACCAACTTCAAATAATGTAACAATGGCACCAAGGGCATTCTGATCGTGATCAAAGGCCTCATAAGCGGCAAAGATCAATGCGCCGTTGACCAAGAACGAGACCAATGCATCTCTGTATCTTTCGCAGTACAGGTGGCCTGCCCCAGGCACAATGGCAAACAGGCCAGCGGCTGCCGGATTTTTTCGCTTGAGCTGTGTTTTTTTGTCGAGTTCCTGTAAGAATTGCTCGAGTTTGTATTTCTCGCGATTTTGAGGAGAAATCTTATTGAAGCAAACTTGCGCATTGTCCCATGACCCCTTTTCCAGATAAACCCAGCCACACTCATAAAAGGCTTCGTCTTTAACGTCTTGGTTAGGAGCAATGGTTATTAGATTCTCAAGATTAATGATAGCCGCATCATAACGCCTGAGTTTGACATATGCCTGGCTCATGCTGAGATAGGACTCAAGAGTATACCTTGAGGTGGGATATTTTTCTGTGAAGTCCCTCAAAGCCTCAATGGCTTCTTCATACCGTTCCCCTCTAAGATAGGCCAACCCAATCTTGTACCTGGCAAGCTCAACTTTTTCAGACTCTGGGAAAAAATGTATGAACCGCTCGTATTCTCCGATGGCCCTGAAGTATTCCCCTTTGTGAAAATATTGCTCGGCAAACTGAAATTGACGGTCGGGATCAAGCATAACAGCCGAGCTTGGGTAAGAATAGGCAGGGAAAAGACAAACGGAAACGGCAAGGGCGGTCAAAAGCCATCCTGCCCCCAAAATGGTGGTATCAGCGCTCATGGTGCCACCAGAAATCATTATTTTCCAGGGGATCATAAAACCTTTGTGCCCCATGGCTGTAAACGACGGCCGCTGTGCGCATTTCGTCCGCCTCATGGAGCAGCCGATCACAAGTCATGACCCATCCCATGATAAGTCCATGTTTTTCAAAACAGAGCCGACTGTATGTCGAACAGCTCGGATACATGGGGCATTCCTTACCATCGACGGGGGAGATGTACTTCGCGTAGACCTTAACCAGGGTAAGGAGCGGGTTGTACCCATTTGGCGCTCGCTCGCAAGAGGCCTCCTTAGCATGCTCTTCCTCCCACGGTCCCCGGAACGGCTCAGCAGATACGCCCCTGACAAAGCTACCAGCAAGAAACAACACGAATACAAACGGGTAAAGTATGCGCGTTCTCATGGTAAAGTAAGAAGCCATGCTGTGCTCCAAGCACGTTGTCAGAGAGACCTCCTTGTCCCAAAGCGAAGAAGCAGCGCCAGAAGCGATTAGGCCTGAGAGCGTAAGGTCTGTGACACCTCTCGGGTCATCTCCAGCACCTTGATTGCGTGATCCAGGTTCAGGGAACCCGTGCCACAACTTGGCGTAATGAGGGACTGTGCCAGGATCTTTGCGTGCTCTATGCCTTGGGATGCCAGCTGACTGGCCTGTGATTTCCATTTTGCTACCAGGCTTGAGGCCGTTTCGTTTTCAATGTCCCTGCTATCTGAGGTGGGGACAATACCCCACGCCAGGATTCGGCCTTGTTCCAGAAAGGTTCTCAGGGATGATTCGTAGAGGACCAGCCGGTCAAAGTAGCCGTACGCATCAAAGCTGAGTATATCTGCCGAGGAATCGAGGATTAAAGACCAATCCGTATTGGCGCACACGTGGACGCCGGCAAGGCCCCCTGCCTGATGAATGGCGTCAATGACTTCTGAAAGAACCCGGGCAACGTCTTCCCGAGATATACTAATAAAGGTGGAAGTCCCAAAGCCCGCCAGGCCTGGTTCATCTATGAAGATGATGGCAGGGAAGCCCCATTGTGACAATTTTTCCACCTGCCAGCGTGCCTTTATGGCAAGGATTTTAACTACCACGTCTATGAGTCGGTCATCGTAGAACACGGCTCGCTTGTTTTGGTCCGTCAAACCCGTTGCTAGGGTTACAGGCCCGGTGATCTGGCCCTTGAGAGCTGAAGGGATCTGTGGAGCTGATTTCATGCTGTCGAGCAGTGTGAAGAATCCTGTTGCACTCTCAGGGGTTAGGACAAATCGCGTGCCGTCCAGAGGTGAGCCGCCCTCGGTTATCGCAAGGTAGTCCTCGTAGAACTTGAGCAGGTCGTCCTCAAAAGTCGATCCTGAAGAATCAACGAAAACTCGGTCTTGGTTAAGCACAAGGCCGGGAATGCCAGGTGAGAATTGGGCCATCATATTCTCTTCCGGGTGAATCGGCAGCTGAACCCATAATGGAATATCGGGTGTGTATTTGAAGACCAGGTCATTAGCCTGGTGATGGTCGCTGATTGGAAGGCTTCCAATCAACAGCGCTAGCGCATTTCCTTTGAATTGCGTCATAACAGGTCCTTTGTTCCAATGATGTGATCCGTGATCGGTTACTCAGCGAAGCACAACCAAACTATCAAATCTTTCCCTTGGTCACACGCCTAACATAATCGGCCCCATGGGGCAAGCAGGTTATTGCCCTTGACTGGATCGCCTAAATGGTAGATAATTCCTCATGAAATGCATGAGAAACACAAGGGCAAGTTTCATAAAGTACTCGGGGCCGGTATAGGCTGGATTATGGGAGGGCCGGTTGGGGCCGCACTCGGTCTTCTCGTAGGACACACCCTCCACGAGAATGCCGAATTGTTCGAAAAAGGAACATTTGGCACGGGGCTTAGAGAAGAACATGACGTGCTGCAAGTCCCCTACGATGCCGGACCGGAGCAAGTCAAGGCTGCCTATAAGAGACTTGCACAAAAGTATCATCCTGACAAATTTGCAGACACAGATCCTGTGATTCGGGAATTAGCTAAAGAGAAGATGGCTGACATTAACACGGCATATGCGAAGATTATGGAACGTGTGAGAGATGACACAACGCGGCAGTGATTGACACACTCAGGTTTTGGTGTTATCTTCGAATCCACGTTGGGCATTGATCATCGACAGCAGGAATATGAACCTTTTGAAGCTCCCAGGACCAAGCCCTGTTGAATTTCGCATCGCCGACCTCTGCAGGAGGAGTGAAGCTCCCTACAGCAAGCCACAGGGAATGCGCTTGCTGTTGCGGTTCAGAGGGAAAGGAAGCAAAGGGGGAGACTAAATGTTCGGCATCGGCATGCCAGAATTAATCATTATTCTGGTTATTATTCTGATCATTTTTGGGGCGGGAAAACTGCCTGAGATCGGAAGCGGTATTGGCAGAGGGATACAAAACTTCAAGAAAGCCACCAAAGAGACCTCAGGGGAGTTAGAAGAAAAACCTGAGTCCAGCGAGTCCAAGGAGTCGAATAGACTGGACGAGGAGCATCAAGCCTAAGACAGGGTTCCACAGTCTCTCCCGGACGAATCCAGCTTAAGACTTCATACCAAGTTCGTATTGCGGGTGGTCGTCTTGAAAAGCCCTCTTTTGCCCAACCCCGTTCTCTCGTGCAAAGCTCGTTCAAAGGGCGGTACTGCGCCAGAGGCTTCGCGCCATGCAATCGCGGGTCTTCAACGCGGAAACCTGGTCTTCGCCTTTGCGTTGGAGGTCACGGTTTTGACCTCCAACAAGAACTTAGTTTTTTGACAATGCCTCGTCCCGGGGCCGGCTAAAACGGGATGTCGTCCTCCGTTGGGCCCCTGGATGTTCTTGCAGGCCCAGGGCTAGGGCTTTCATCCGACAGTGATTCGCCTGGCGTCCGGGAACCAAGCATTTGCATGGTCAAGGCGACAATCTCTTTGGTTTGTCGTTTGTTCCCTTCTTGATCTTCCCATTCATTGGTCTGGATACGACCCTCAATATAGACTTGTTTTCCCTTGGAAAGGTATTCGCCGCATATTTCACCCAGTCGGCCCCATGCCACGATTCGGTGCCACTCCGTCCGTGACTCCTTCTCTCCGTCCCTATTGGTCCAGTTCTCTGTGGTGGCAATGCTGAAATTCGCTACTGCTGTTCCACTGGGCGTGTAGCGTACCTCCGGGTCTCTTCCAAGGTTGCCAATGAGGATCACTTTGTTAACGCTGGCCATGGGTCCCCCTCTCAAACATGCAAGATGGCGCAAAATTGCAAGATAGCCTGTAACAGCTCAGGCGCCGAAAATAGTCAACTATTCCAGTGACGTGTACCAGGAATTGGCAATAGCCCAAAAGACGGCTGGCAGGATCGAACACTTTCCATTTCATAATGGATGACAAGAATGAAATCAAGAAAAATCAAAGCAGGGTTCTTCGACAGAAGGACGCCTGTTTTCCTCTTGATTAGAAGGTATCTTTCAATGTAAATGGATATTTATCAACCTTCCTCCTGGTAATGGAGGACTGGCGAAAGAGTGTTACTGTTTCGTCAAGGGGCAGCAAACGGCCATTAATGGACGATACTGGATTTTGTTGAGTCGGGTAAAAATACCCCATGGGATACCTTTTCGACTACAGCGCAGCTCGGCAGTACGACGACTGGTATCAGAATCCTAAGAACCGGTTCGTTGCTGAACTTGAAGATGAGCTCCTCTTGCGGCTCCTCGAACCAGTGCGGGGCGAGCGGGTTTTAGACATTGGATGCGGTACAGGAAGACATCTGCTTATGTTTTCGGAGCTAGGCCTCGACATAACAGGCCTGGATGCATCGCCTCACATGCTTGGCATTGCACAACGGAAACTCGGGCATCGCGTTGAGCTGCACGAGGGATTGGCCGAGGATCTGCCTTTCGAGGATAACAGCTTTGATATTGCTACCTTGATTACGACCTTGGAATTTGTGGACGATGTGCCAAAGGCCATTCAAGAAGCATGTCGTGTGGCAGAGAATCGCATTTTTTTGGGTGTTCTAAATCGTTATGCGATTAAAGGACTTGAGCGAAGGATTAAGGGTATCTTTTCACAAAGCATATACAATCGGGCCAGGTTTTTCAGTGTGTGGCAGGTAAAACGGCATGTTCATGAGGTGCTGGGAAAAGTTCCTCTCAGGTGGGGTACAGTTCTCCAACTGCCCGCCAGCTTTAGGAAATATACCCAACATCCGGAGAGATGGCATCTTGTTCAGAGGCTCCCGTTTGGGTGCTATATTGGTGTGGTGGTTACCCTCGTACCGCGATATCGGACCCAGAACGTACCCATTGGATATGTGGAGCATCAAACGCGGGCTGCTCCCGGATAAATGAAAACGCCTACAATATTTAGACTGATTGTCAAAAACATGTTCCGTTTGCTCGCAAGTCGTTGATGATTGAAAATATTATTTGGCGAACGACATTGTGCAATTTTGGAGAAGATTTTTGAATGTGACTGGCGTTTAAAATTGCAAGCTGTCTGAGGGC
>JBFEUB010000220.1:0-5589 GCA_041547605.1 Desulfobacteria bacterium | reverse complement strand
CTTCGCTCCGCTAAATCATGCACGCAGTGGTTCTGTTCAAGCCGTCAGGCGCAACCGGAGCGCTAAACTGGGGTTTAAGGCCCTCAAACAGTTTATGATTCTTAACGCTCCACTCAGCTGAAGTCCGGCTTCGAAAAAGCTCAATGTCGCTCGGAAAAGGCTTTCGGCTCCAGTATCAGTAATAGAACTTATTCCTGGGACACGACACTAGCTGCATGGGCCCCGGGGCTCTATGAGACAACGCCTTTGCGAAGCAGATAGTCGGGCGTGAGGTTATCGCGACAGCAACCTGCGGCGGCGCAGATAGGATTCGTGGGCCCCCAAGAGGGCCGAGATACATCTTGTTCGCTTAGAGCCAAGAAATACGGAGGCCTTCGGGCAAAACCGCCGATTTGGGAAGCGACTCGCCCCGGAAAACCGTCGGGTTTCTTGTGTATAAGCTAAGCAAAAACGGTGAGGATAGCGGGGCTAAGCCGGTGGCGGATTTACTGAACAGCTCTGTTTTTTCCGGTGTGCGTGCCCTGTTGACTCGGGTCCTTGTGCGACGGACAAGGCCAACGGCTTAACGGGAAGTTTTTGAGAATATCTGCCAGCTTGTGAGGATGTTCAGTGCCGTTCGGACATGATTATCCTCTGCAACGAGTCTTTTTGCCACATTCAAGCCCTCTTCGCCGGGCACCCTGACGCCTTTTACCTGCAGGATTTCCTCCTTCATCTCCTTGGACAAACCGCCTTGAGGTTGCGGTGAAATATGGTTTTTCAGGTCCTTCTCCTTCATGTGGGGCGGCTTCCCCGGTTCACCCTTAATGACCTTTCTTTGCTCGACCGCGACGTCCGGAATAATCCCCCGGGCCTGTATAGCATGGCCGTCAGGGGTGTAGTACCTTGCTATTGTGAGTTTCAATCCAGAGCCGTCTCGGAGGGGTTCAACAGTCTGAACCGACCCCTTTCCAAATGATGTCGTGCCTAGCACCACGCACCGACCGTGATCTTGCAGCGCTCCGGCAACGATCTCCGATGCGCTTGCACTGCCCCCGTTGATCAGCAGTACGATCGGGTAGGAATGTTCTTCCGTGTTGCGATGCGCCATATAGACCTTTGAATGGGGCTTTTGCCTTCCCTTGATGGAAACGATTTCCCCGGAATCCAGAAAGATGTCTGCCACCTCAATCGCCTGATCAAGGAGACCCCCGGGGTTATCACGAAGGTCCAAGATCAATCCTTTCAGGGGGGCCTTGCCGGATTCGAGCTCCTTTAGGGCTGTGTTCACGTCACGAGCTGTCTTTTCCCGGAAGTTGGTAATGCGAACATAGCCGTATCCGGGTTTGAGCAGAAGAGACCGAACACTCTCCAACGGGATGATGTCTCGCACAATGCTGAATTCGATAGGCTCCGGGACTTCTCTTCGCCTGATCGTGATCACCACGGTAGTTCCCTTTTTGCCGCGCATCTTTTTGACCGCTTCCCACAACATCATGTTCTTGGTGTCTTCTCCGTCCACCTTGACGATTTGATCTCCAGCCTCTATTCCTGCTTCGTAAGCTGGCGTTCCCTCGATGGGGGATATCACTGTGACTACGTCCTCTTGCATGGTGATAACGATGCCGATGCCGCTGAACTCACCCCTGGTCTCTATCTGAAGGTCTTTGTACGCATCTGGCAACAGATAGGCAGAGTGGGGATCAATAGAGCTTATCATGCCGCGGATGGCACCCCGGATAAGCTCTTTAGAATCCACGGGATCTACATAGTTTTCTTCTATGATATCAAGGACATCGCTGAACACCTTGAGCTGTTCATAGGTCTTGTCCGTACCGGCCAATAGGTGCTGATGAACTCCGGTGAGCCCAACCCAAAGGATGGGAGACACAAACAACAGCACGCAAAGGATAGCCTTGTGCCTTCTTATTACTTCTCTCATGGGTCCTCCGTGACACGGCTACGGCCCCTCCGGCAACCCTTCTTCTGGCTCCGCGTGTCAGTAGCAGGGGACCACCCGGGGGCTGTAAGTCGCGTGTTCGCTGATGAATAGGCGCATGCACGTTTTATTTTTGAGTTGCCCATAACGGCGCGAAACCCCACAGCAACCAACCACGCTATGTCATCAGCAACGTATTTCGTCTGGAATATACCACACATGTCAGAGATTACAATCCCACACTTGACAAGAACAAGGTTTTTTCTGGCTGCTCTACGCAAGCGGATTAACCGGATCGGCCTATATCTTTGCCGTGGAAAGGGGCTTTGGGACTCTTTTGCAAAAAGTATTCCTTCCGACGAGGCGAAACAGGAGGCACATGTCACCAGGGCGACTGAAAGGCTGCCACGGACCAACCTTGGGCAGAGCAAAACCTCTTGCTAACGCATCTTGATAAACAACACCCTGAGACGCTTCAGCTTTAAAGGCGACCGCATTTCCTGTCCCGATTTATCGGGACTGCAGGGGGCTTCGAAAGTTCCCCGATTAGCCCAGTTTCTGTAGCACGGAGAGATTCTGCAGGAAGTAAAGAACCCCGTGCTTTCGCCCGGGGCATCCAGGGTTGGTTTTTCGTCAAACATCAGCGCAACTCGTACAATCCGCCATTTATTCGGGCGGTTAGCGCCTTATCCCGCTTGGCCCCGAACGAATCGGAGCGCCTTTCCACGCCGCCAAGTTGTGTGGTCAGCCAAATGCTTACCGCTACGGTTCGGTCACGACCTCGAGCCCCATTGCCCTGTGGAGCGCCGCCTTTGATATATTGAATACGCTCAACGCATTGAAATAGTTTGTCTGCGTCTGGGTCAGAAGCGTTTGGGCGTCTAGAACGTCCGTCGATGTCGCAACTTGCTCTTTATATCTTTCTTCATTCATCCTGAAGTTCTCCTGAGCTTGTTCTACCGCCTTTTGCACCGTCAAGATGGCGTTCTCGGCTGCTTTGACTACGAGATAGGCCCCTTTAACCTGCTGGCGGATGTTGTCCTCAACATCTATTCTCTTGAGCCTTGCCTGGGACAGGCGCCTCAATTTTTCTTCAGCACCGTACCGCGTTTTTCCCCACTCCCAGAAAGTCCATGAAGCGGTCGCCACGACATCCCATTCCTCGTCAAAGAATATACCCTCTCCTCCATCTAGACTCGGATCGTCACCCCTCTTATAGTAGTTTGCTCGAAGGTCAATGGATGGGTAGTAATTTGCATGGATTAATTTGACCTCCCTTTCCGCTGTTTGCACTTCCAGATCGGCAATCTGCATCTCGGTTCTCTCTTGCAAGGCCGTTTTCACACAGGCCTCATAAGGGAGGGTGAACGGCTCATGGGTCAGCACATCTTCTACGGTTAGGGGGGCATCAACAGGACGCCTGAGGAGCGTGTTAAAGCGTGACCTTGCCAATTGAACTTCGTTTTCTGCTACGACGAGGCTCTGTTTGGCGTTGGCTAGCTCCACCTCAGACTGCAGGAAATCATTCTTTGGTGCCATTCCTACTTCATAAAAGTTCCTGGAGACCTCGCGCTGCGCTGTTAACTGGATAACCGCCTGCTGGGCCACCTTCTCGAGTTTTTTCTTTTGAAGCAGCTCGAAGTAGGCTTTCTTGACTTCCAATATGAGGTCGTGACGAGTTTCATGTTCTGAGAGCCTCGCAATATCGAGCCCTAAAGACGAGATGTCATACTCCATTTTTTTGGAAAGGCCGGAAAAGATGGGTTGATCAAGTGAAGCTGTAAATTGATATAACTCTTGGGGGCTCGTGACAACGCCCAAGAAAGGAGTTTTCTCTTCATCTAGCCTTGTATACGCATAATTAGCACTCAGCTTGGGCAGAAATTCTGTGAACTGCTTTTTTTTGTTTGCCTCAGCTGCTGAGACGCCTTCCTTGGCGGACAGCATCTGCGTGCTGTGGATGAGGGCATGCCTAATACTCGATTCTAAGGTGAACGTTGGCACCGCTTCTTGGGCCTGACATAGCCACGGGCAGCCGACATAAGCCAAAAGGAGAAAACCAAAGGCTGTCCACACAAAACGTGCGGGTTTTTTGGGCATTCCATCGTGTTGCATAGTTTGATTGCCTCCTGGATCGAAATGCGTTGCGTCTCATGTATGGGTCAAAATGTCATTTCCCCAACAGTGTCAAGTTGTTCTGTCCCAAGGGTTTAGAATGCAGCCCGTTTCAGTTTTTTATTGACCAGTGGGGGCAAACTTGGTAGGAAAGTGTTCGGGCAGGGGGTGCTGCACTCGGTTTTCCTTGCCCAAAGAGCCTCCACTGGACACGTAAAAGAGGGCTTCTTTCAGTTCAGTGGAGGTTTTTTGTTTGTCAGGTTGTATTGTCTAATATCATAGTTTATCAATTTCAACCCATATCTTGAGGGGTAAGCCGATCTCGGTTAAAAAGGGATCACGGTCTTGTTCCTTAACCCACATGAGACTCTATCTCAATGGCACTGATTCCTGAGTAAAGGGGAGGCTCCCATGAAGGAAGAGCTTGTAAAGATGCTTTACGAGAAGTCTTTTATGTATAGCGAGGAACCCATATATAAGCTCGTCTCTGGTCGGCTGAGCCATTTCTACGTAAACTGTAAGCCCACCACCCTGCACCCAAAAGGAATGTTTCTGGTTGGTAACCTGGTCTTTGATCGAGTGAAGGATGTAGAGGCACGGGGGGTGGGGGGGCTCACCTTTGGGGCAGACCCCGTAGCGATGGCAACGGCCTTTGCCTCTTATTTGCAAGGAAGGCCTGTAAGGGCTTTCTCGATACGTAAGACCAAAAAGGACCACGGTATCGTCAAGTGGGTTGAAGGGGATACGAAGCCTGGTGACAGGGTCGTTATCGTTGAAGACGTGATTACTACGGGGGGCTCTACGGTTAAGGCCGTGGAGCGCGCGCGAGCTGAGGGGCTTGAGGTGGTCAAGGTGGTGGTGCTGGTGGATCGTCAGGAGGGGGGCTTGGGGGCTGTGCAAGCCCACGTGAGCTCCGTCGAGTCGATCGTCACAGTCGAGGATCTTATGGCCGTTCACCGCAACAGACAGAAGAAATAGCTTTGCGTTCAAGACAGAGAAACCATGCGAGCTTTAACGGAAAAGGGGTTAAGAAGCGTTGCACTTTGCCTTTAAATGCCTATTTTTATCTAGGATCTGGAAGACCACAAGATAGAGTCCTATATGAAAGGGTGGTGTTTGAGATGCAAACCAAAGAAAAATATAGAACCCTCATAGATCTCGAGAAACTGAACAGCCTTAATGCAGAGGGATGCCTAGCATGCGGTAAGAAGTTTACCCTGGGAGAAGGAGTCGTATTGGCTCGTGGAAAGTGGCAAGGCTTCAAATATATCCATGAAAACGAAGCTGTCTTTGACCAGGGGTCCAGGGTTCACTATGAGCGAAAACATTACCAAGCTGCGAAGCGAGCAGTTCATTAAGTCTTCAATAACCCGTCCGCTTGCGGCGGGGTAAAATACTGTGCAATGAGATTTGCAGCCAATTACGATTTCACAATCACGCGTTTGCCGGCTTGCATGTTTTGGTCGTTTCTAAGCTCGCTGCACTAAATTGCAAAAACTCGGGCCACCGCCCTCAAACAATTTGCAATTTTACGTTCCGCTTCGCTAAGAAACGAT
>JBFEUB010000219.1:0-5640 GCA_041547605.1 Desulfobacteria bacterium | reverse complement strand
TCAGGGATCGTATCCTTTTGACGCCAGAGGGTACCTCTGTCTTAAGGTTAGCTCTGGAAACAGTCATTGTCCTGTTGTCACCTATCGTACCGCATTTGGCCGAGGAATTGTGGGAGGCCATGGGCTGCTCCGGAAGCGTGCTTGAAGCTGCATGGCCCACATATCGTGAGGAGGCTATTGCAGAGGATGAGATCCTGATGGTTGTTCAGGTTAACGGCAAGGTGCGGAGTCGATTTCATGTCTCTGCGGACGCAGATGAACAAGCAATAAAGGCGGCAGCACTCGCTGATGACAGGATCGTCGCACGCATTGCAGGGCGACCAGTAAAGAGGGTTGTTGTGGTGCAGAACAAGTTGGTGAATATTGTCGTGTAGCAATGGCATCTTCTGCCCCAATACGGCGTTCTCCGCAGGCTTCTATCCTCGACGTAGCGCTGCTACGCCTGCGGTAAAAACCTTTGTGCGGCCTGGTCTCGAGACAGAATCTACCATTGCTGGACGGACATTAAGCAGATTGGAACAAAGCCAACTTCTGTTGGAGAAATAGAGCATGTATCTTAGTTACATGGGGAAAGCATCGGTCGCCTTATTGCTTTTCGGACTTGTTGCCGCCTGTGGGTATCATTTCAAAGGGGCCGGCCTGAAAGCACCTGAGGGTGTGCGTACGATAGCCGTAACGGTCTTAGAGAACCGAACGTCGGAATCAGGGATTGAGCGGGTCTTTACGAACGATTTGGTCTTTGAGTTTACCCGAAGCAAAGTCCTGCGTGTGGTGGAAAAGGATCGGGCTGATGCCATATTGAGCGGCATCATAAAATCTATGGGTGAACAGACCATATCACGCACCGCCAGCTACGACTCTGATGAACGCCGTGTGGTGATCACGCTTGACTTAACTCTAAAGTCTGAGGATGGCAGGATGCTCTGGTCAGATGCCGCTCTTTCTGACCGAGAAGCCTTCAAGGTCTTTCCGGACGACAGGTTAGCCACGGACAGGAGCAGAAGGGAAGCCATAGAGGCCATATCCGAACGATTGGCGGAAAGAACCCATAACCGGATCTTTACAGGCTTCTGACGAATATGGCGTGATACGCAATCAGAAATCACCCTAAAGCTGATTATTTCGCAGAAAGTCGTCAAATGGACGGCGCAGTAAAAAGCTCCAGATGCAAGGCGCGCAAGTCTTGAGGAATGAGGCGTACATTATCGTGCGTCGCAATGACGAAAGATGTATAGACAGCAACCTGCGAAGCGGGTAGCTTTGGTTTCCGGCCAAAGGCCGTGAAACAAAACCGGCACGTCAGTGCCTTTGTTCTAAGTCTGCTTGCAGACAACCGCAATCCCGACAAGTCGGGACAGATGGACTTTTTACGAGGCGGTCAAAGCTTACGCAGAGCCTGCACCCAGGGCATTGACCTGTTTGGTCAGAAGGGAAATCTTTCTGGAAGCCGTGTTGCGGTGGATTGCGCCTTTTTGAGCTGCCTTGTCGATTACGGGTATGGCTGCAGCCAGGGCGGTCTTCGCCCCTTCCGGCGATTTTTCATCAATAGCAGCTCTGACCTGTTTAATGACGTTTTTCACCTGCGTTCGGTTAGATTTGTTGCGAACGTTTCTATCCTTGTTTTGCCTGGCCCTTTTGATGGCCGATTTATGAGTTGCCAAAGTCGTCTACTCCTTTTTCCCTTAATTTGCGTTTAATTAACCTTAAATACTTAGGTTCCTCCCGAAGACTTGTCAAGTCCTATTTTTTGTTTGCAGACTATGTGATGACTTCCGAACACTGTTCTTATGTCTGAAAATGCCAAAATAACAAAAGCTGCGGGTGTTGTAAGCATAGCTACTCTGTTTAGCCGGGTTCTCGGGCTGGTGCGAGATATTGTGATCGCCGCCTTTTTCGGGGCAGGTCCGGCGGCTGATGCTTTCTTTGTAGCCTTCAGAATCCCTAATCTATTACGCCGTTTGTTTGCAGAAGGCTCACTGACAGTTTCTTTCATTCCAGTCTTTGCGGAGTACCTGGTCAAGCGTGGACGCGAAGAGGCGTTCGCGCTGGCACGATCTTCCTGGTGGATCCTTATTATTACCTTGGCAGTAGTTAGTGTGCTTGGTGTGCTTCTTTCCCCGCTCATTGTCAAAATCATAGGCATGGGCTGGGTCTCATCTCCGGATAAGTTTGATTTGACAGTCCTTCTGACCCGTATCATGTTCCCGTATATCTTCTTCATCGGCATGGTTGCCCTTGCTATGGGAATTCTGAACACCCTTGGTCATTTTGCTGCACCTGCCTGCTCACCGGCACTCCTCAGTGTGGCCATGGTCAGCTCGGTTCTTCTCATCTCGCCTCATCTGGAAAAGCCGGTACTGGGTCTTGCTACGGGCGTTATGATCGGTGGGGGGCTGCAGTTGACCCTTCAAATTCCCTTTATGATCCGCAAGGGCTTTCGTCTTTTTGTCCGCAGCCCTTTGTACCATACAGCCATAAAACGGATTGCCTTGTTAATGACCCCGGCCGTGTTCGGCGCGGCAGTTTATCAGATCAATATCCTGGTGGGGACGCTGCTTGCCACATTCCTTCCCGAAGGAAGTGTCTCGTATCTCTACTATGCGGATAGGATGGTCCAGTTTCCTCTTGGCGTGTTTGCTATTGCCCTGGCAACCGCGGTGTTGCCCAGTCTGTCCAAGCAGGCAGCGATGGAGGATATGGAGGGGCTGCGTTCGTCTTTTTCTTATGCCCTGCGGCTCGTGTTTTTCATTACGATCCCTGCCATGACGGGGCTGATCATCTTGAGAGGGCCGATTGTCAGCCTTATCTTTCAAAGAGGCGCATTCGATGCAGCCTCATCGCGTCTGACTGCCGAAGCGGTTCTCTATTACGCCGTGGGTTTGTGGGCTTTTTCAGGCGTGCGTATTGTGGTCTCAGCATTTTATTCTCTCCAGGACACGAAAACGCCGGTGAAAACTGGAGTTGTCTCACTTGTGGCCAACATTGTCTTGAGCCTTTTGCTTATGGGGCCGATGTTGCACGGCGGGCTGGCCCTTGCAACGTCCCTCGCTTCGAGTGTCAACCTGACGCTCCTGGTCCTGGCTTTGAGAAAGCGGCTGGGTCGAATTGGTGGCCGAAGCATACTTCAATCGGTGTTTAGGTCGACGGTTTGTGCAGCTGTCATGGGTGGTGTTATTGGAATGGTTGGCCTTTGGGCAGCTCCGAGATGTGGGAACAACACTTGGTATCTCTTGGCATGGGTCTTGGGCAGTGTGGGGGCAGGCGCTATCGTTTACGGGGCGGTTGCTTTGCTTTTCAGAAGCCAGGAACTCGGTGCGGTCGTCGACATGGTACGGGCCAGTCTCAGAAAACAACACGCTTGAGTACACCCGATCCCGCCATTTTCTTCAAATTCATATCAAAAATATCTTTTTGTTGACATGCGCTTAAAAGTGTGTTCATTTTCTGAACGTTCAAAAAATGAACGGTATTTTGTAACGTGGACCCCTTGGGTCGGAGGCGGAGGGGGCACGTTAGAAAACAACACAATCTCAACGGTTTATAAAAAAGGTGCCATGTAACTGACCGGGCGGAGCTGTGTCTTCACGCCGGTGTTGCCAATGCGGTCGCCGTGTGAAATCCTCAGGTGTCTTGTAGAGGTGTGGCAAAGCACGTCTGGTAGAACGATTATAGCCAGTTGGAGAAAGGAACATGATTAAAGTTGCTGTTATCGGATCGGGCTACTGGGGAAAAAATCTGGTACGAGTCTTTCATGAGCTGGGCGCTCTTGCTTGTGTTTGTGACACAAATCCCGAGGTGCTGGCCGAATTGCAGGAAATATACGAAGGGATTCCTGTCGTTCAGGATATTAACTTGGTGGTGGAAGGGTTTTCACCTCCGGTTGATGCAGTCGTCATCGCGACACCCTCAGAGACCCACTATGATTTGGCCAAGATTAGCCTCTTGGCAGGCAAGCACGTGTTGGTGGAAAAACCGCTTGCTCTGACTGAAGGAGAGGCCAAAGACCTTGTCCAGCTGGGAGATCAGAAAGGGTTGACTTTGATGGTCGGACACATTCTCCAGTATCATGCAGCCGTGGCCAAGCTTAAGGAGCTCTTAGATTCCGGCGAACTGGGAAAAATCCAGTACCTTTATTCCAATCGACTCAATATCGGCAAGATCAGGGCTGAGGAAAATATTCTCTGGAGTTTTGCACCGCATGACATCTCGGTAATCCTGATGCTTCTCAACGAAATGCCTGAAAGTGTTCAAGCTACCGGAGGTACCTACCTGCAGCATCAGATTCCAGATACCACGCTCACCACCCTTGATTTTGCCAGCGGCGTCAGGGCGCACATTTTTGTCTCCTGGCTTCATCCCTTCAAAGAACAGAAACTGGTTGTGGTGGGTGATAAGAAAATGGCTGTGTTTGACGATGTCAGCGCAGAAAAACTCTTGCTTTATCCTCATAAGATTGAGTGGCTGCACCGCGTCCCCGTGGCTGCCAGGGCGGAAGCGGAAGCCGTGTCGTTCAATATGGAAGAACCCCTCAAGGCCGAGTGTGGGCATTTTCTAGAATGTGTCGAGAAAAACAAGACTCCCAAAACCGATGGCTGGGAGGGTCTCAGAGTGCTTCAAATTCTCCAAGCCTCACAGGAATCTTTGAATAACAATGGGAGGAAAGTAGAACTCAATAAATCCAGTGAGGACAAGAAACCGAAGTATTTTGTCCACGAATCCGCATATGTTGATGACGGGGTCGAGATCGGGGCTGACACCAAGATCTGGCACTTTTCCCATGTGCTGTCCGGCTCAAGAATTGGAGAGCGATGTAACATTGGCCAAAATGTAGTAATTGGCCCGGATGTGAGTATAGGCAAAGGCTGCAAGATCCAAAATAATGTTTCGGTATATAAAGGAGTGACTCTTGAGGATGGAGTCTTTTGCGGGCCGTCCGTGGTCTTTACCAATGTTTACAATCCCAGGGCTGAAATCCGTAAGATGGACCAACTACGGCCCACTCTTGTCATGAAGGGTGCCACCATCGGGGCCAATGCCACGATCATTTGTGGTGTCACAATCGGGTGCTATGGCTTTATTGGCTCGGGTGCCGTGGTTGTTGAGGATGTCCCCGATTATGCCTTAGTGGTAGGCAATCCAGGTGAGCAGAAAGGTTGGATGTGCGCCTGCGGCATCCGCCTCCACTTTGACAAGAAAGGGAATGCGGTTTGTGACGCGTGCGGGTCGAAATACCAGAAAAAGAGAAGCAAGGTCTCGTATATTCAAGGCAAGTGAAAAGTTTCCAAATGCCTCAGAACTCACTCTCATTCAGCCGCCGCCGGACCACACCTCCCTTTCACAAAGGGTTTGGCCCGTCTTCGACCCTGAGCTCTGGGCCGAACTGCCCGCGAAAGGAAGGACGGGAGGTATTCCCTGTAGACGGAGAGTAGGACGGGCTGCCGTGCCTGCCGGAAACTGCCTCACTTGCCACCTTTGGCGCCTTTTGGGGGAGTGACGTTAGAGGACCCTCTAAGCGTACTTCAGGAGTTGCTTTATGATATTTAGAAAAAGAGGGCTGCTTTCAACCGACCCGGAAATATCGGGAGAGCATGAAAATGAAATCCTGATTAGACCCAGCTCTGGATGGCGGTTTATCAACTT
>JBFEUB010000218.1:0-5647 GCA_041547605.1 Desulfobacteria bacterium | reverse complement strand
CCTCAGACAGCTTGCAATTTTAAACGCCAGTCACATTCAAAAATCTTCTCCAAAATTGCACAATGTCGTTCGCCAAATAATATTTTCAATCATCAACGACTTGCGAGCAAACGGAACATATTTTTGACAATCAGTCTAACGATATCCGCTACGAAAATCGAAAAATGAAAACCCGGAAAACCTGTGATGTGCCGTAGAAAGCGTGTAAGAAACCCATTGTGGCAACCGGTCAGGAGAGTAAAAGCGATCCGTGAATTTTCGCCGACAATGTTGTGATAGACACGGAGCGTTGTTATTGGAAAAGACCATCCGCACGGTAACTGTTAGACCTGTTGAGAAACGATAGGCATGAAAACCATAATAAGTTGGAGCAGTGGAAAAGATAGTGCATGGGCCCTCCACCTCCTGAAACAGGAAAAGGATATTGAGCTTGTGGGGCTTGTGACGACTGTGAATCAAACATATAAGCGTGTTACCATGCATGCTGTTCGCCTGGAATTACTAAAGGAGCAGGCAAAAGCCGTAGGACTTCCCCTGGATGTTCTTTCTATTCCACATCCTTGCAGCAGTGATGAATATCAAGAAGTCATGCAGGCATATATTAATAGACTGGAGACAGAGCATATTGACTGCATGGCATTTGGAGACATACATCTTCAAGACATACGGGAGTACCGCGAACAGAATCTAAAACGCACCAGCATAAAACCGCTGTTTCCACTTTGGGGGATGTCTACCAGGCAGCTGGCAAATGAAATGGTGTCTAATGGCTTGCGAGCATTTGTGACGTGTGTTGATCCTAAATTCTTGCCGCCAAGTTTTGCTGGTCGTGAATTTGACCGATCATTTCTTAGTGACCTAGCAGAAGATATTGATCCATGCGGCGAGAATGGCGAATTTCATACGTTTGTCACTGATGGCCCCCTGTTTCATCATTCACTCAATGTCAGAGTTGGAGACGTTGTTGAGCGTGACGGTTTTGTCTTTGCAGATGTTTTACTATGAAATGTACAAGAGAAAGAATTCTAACAGGCTGTTCCATGCATCCCACATTTGGTTTCTGGGCTTCGTCCCAAGAGCGACGGTTTCTGCTCGCAAGATCAAAAGCCCAAGAATTTGCTCTATGCAAATGCTACCTTAAAATGCGGCTTCAGATATGCAAGATTTTGGCAGGGACGCTTTAAGAATCATCGGCTTGAAATATCCAAGGTAGTCGCAGGAACTTTCGAATCTTGGGCCATACCAACCAACCACAATATGTTGTCTCCAATGACTATCTTGCCGCAGTCCTGCCTTTTGGGCCAACACCCGTGTAACGGTTTGACCAAACATGCACGCACTCCAAACACATACCCAACGTTTCTTTGTACCCTACCTCAATGTGATGAAATTACCCCCACTTATGTTATTTCGCCAGTTAGGGTTGACTTTGGGCTTTTTCCCTATTAAATTAGTAGGAAATAAAAGAGCCAATCTGCAGCGAAGTGTTCGCCTTCGTTTGTAACCTGGAATTACCTGGTCTAAGGAGGCCTTCATGTTCTAAACATTGAAAACCCTTTTGCTATTTTTCTACCAGTTCCTGAGGGCCTGACAAAAAGGCAGGTTCAACATGAATACAGAACATATGGAAAAGATAAAAGAACTACTAAAGGACTGTACTTCAGATTGTAAATGTTACTTTCAAGGCATTGAAAAGCCGTGTAAAGCAAGGGATATTGGACTGAAATCGTTCATAGAGTGCCTCGAAGAAAAGCCGTTTAACTGTGCCTCCTTAATCCCTTTTGGGGATTCATGTTATTGTGCATGTGCCCCTCGGGTCTATATGGCTAAGGAACTGAAGATGTAGCCTGTGAAGTTTTATCCGAAAAGAGAAGTCTGGGGTCGGTGGTGAAAAATTTTGTCTCTGCATACAAAATACATATTTGGGAAGAGAATGGACCATGACCCCGGATTTCCTTTGGCTAGTGCCCATCCACAAATAACGTGACAAGTGTTGGGCGCAGCGTAAGTTTCCAATTCATAAATGAGGAGTTTTTCTTATGGGCAAGGCCGCACAAGGGTTTTCGTTAAGGCGCACAGATGGTACTCCGCAGACGGCCTTTTAACAAGCCGCAGGCGCAACCCGCGGAGAACGCCGCTCATCGAAAAAAGGACCATTTATGGATGGATACTATCGAATATAAGGCCATACGTTCTCTCCAGCCCCACTTCTTCAGACAGCCGAGTAGAGCATGGGAACGGAGTCTGTGGCCTTTTACATGGCACACATCGGCGGCGACCGGATTCTCCAGCTTGACGATTCATAGCTGCTCAATATATAAGTTTTTTAGATGAAACGAAATTCTATCAAGAGATAATATACTTGAACAGGAGTACCCCATGGCACGCATAAAGGCTCCACGCGTCTATCAGAGATACTTTTGCATGGGGTTTTTGGGGGGAATAGGATCTTATTATGGCTAACCAACTTTCTTATGAAGACCTGGAACAGCGGGTCAGGCAGTTGGAGAAAGAAACCGGTAAGCGCAAGCGGGTTGAGAGGGAGGAGCCGAGTTTATCAAAGTTCCCCAGCGAAAACCCCAACCCTGTGCTGCGAGTCGCGAATGATGGCATTATCCTTTATGCCAATAAAGCCAGCCAGCCCTTGTTGAACGTTTTGGGATGTCAAATAGGTCAACGATTGCCTGACCAATGGTGCCGATTCACTACGGATGTTCTCGGTTCAGGCTCAAGCAAGGACATTGAGCTTGAATGTGAGGATCGTGTATTCTCCGTAACCTTTGGCCCCGTAATGGACGAAGGCTACGTCAACCTGTATGGACTCGACATTACCAGGCGCAAGGAGGCAGAGAATGCGTTGCTTGTGGCTAATGAGAGACTGCAATATCTGCTTTGCTCTACCTCGGCGATTATCTATACAGCGAAGGCTTCTGGTGAATTCGGAGCCACGTTTATCAGTAAGAACGTCACCCAAATGGTGGGCTACGAACCGCGAGAATTTCTGGACAATGCGAGTTTCTGGTTCGACCATGTTCACCCTGAAGATCAGGCGCGGATTTCAGCGGAGGTAGCCATCATATTTCAGCGTGAACGTCACAGCTATGAATATCGCTTTCGCCGGAAAGACGGCACATATATCTAGATGCGAGATGAGATGAAGCTGGTTCGTGATAGCGATGGGAAGCCGCTACAGATTGTTGGATTCTGGGTGGACATCACCGATAGAAAGGTGGCTGAAACAGCTTTGCGGAGAAGCGAAGAACAGTATCACCGGATAGTCAGCACAGCTCAGGAGGGTATCTGGGAGGTCGATGCAGAAGCGAGGGTGGATTACGTCAACCAGCAGTTGGCGGACATGCTCGGCTACACGGTTGAAGAAATACTCGGTCGTTATCTTTTCTATTTTATGGATGACCTTTCTCCTGCCGCGGTGGGCGAAAGTCTTAAAGGACATACACAGGAGACAACAGGGCTGCCTGATTTCCGGTTTCGTCGCAAGGACGGTACGGACCTCTGGGGAATGGTTTCGTCCTCCCCAATGTTTGATGATGGCCAATTCGTGGGAGCGCTGGGGATGATCATTGACGTCACCGAGCGCAAAGAGGTGGAGGAGGCATTAAAAAGGTCACGTGAACAGTTGCGTGATCTGGCGGCACATCTACAAGCGGCTAGGGAGCAAGAGCGGGCAATTATTGCCCGAGAGATTCACGATGACCTTGGTCAGACCTTGAGTGCTTTGAAAATCGACCTGACTTCGTTGGAAAAGGGACTTCCCAAAGACGAGGAGGCCTTGATTGATAAGACAAAATCAATTGCGAAATTCATTGATACGATCGTCCAATCCGTTCGGAGGATTTACTCGGGGCTGAGACCGTTCGTGTTGGATGACCTGGGAGTTATACCGGCAATGGAATGGATGGCAAAAGGATTTCAAGATCGCACAGACATTAAATGTGAGTTGTTCATCAGCCCGGAGGACATTGTGGTTGATAAGGATTTGGCCACGACTATTTTTCGGATCTTTCAGGAAGCCCTCAGCAATATAGGTAGTCATGCAAACGCGACCCGTGTGAAGGTGAGTCTGGAAGAAAATGAGACGGATTTAATACTTATGGTCAGTGATAACGGCAAAGGAATTGCGGAGAAGCAGATTTCGGATGCTAAATCATTCGGTTTGATGGGGATGAGAGAGCGGGCTCTGGCTGTCGGGGGCGAGGTAAACATCAGGGGGAGTGAAAACAAGGGAACCACGGTCAAAGTAAAAATACCAAGAAAAAAATAGGCGATATATCGGGACTGCAGGGTGCCTCAATGTGGCTCATTTCGCGTAGTAGGAAAATGCCTTTTTAGCCCGAGACAAGGAAATCCGGCATAAAGGCATCGACACAGGGGGTAAATTCATGGCAGAGAGAAAGACCAGGGATTTGCGTGCGAAGCGGTACCTGATCAGCGGCATAGTGACCGTCATACCGCTGTGGGTCACTTGGCTGGTACTCGATTTCACCTTTCGGCAGCTCTCCAAGTTCGGTACGCCACTTGTCCGGGCAATTTCAAGGAACATTCGAGATGCGGCGCCAAATTTGGCTCAGCTGGTCCTGCAATCCTGGTTCCAAGAACTCATGGGTTTTTTGACTGTCGTCTTTGGACTTTATGCTCTCGGCTGGGCGGTGAACCTCGTCGTGGGAAAGCAGCTCTTCAACTTCTTTGAAAAGTCGGTAGATCGCGTGCCGGTAGTCCATACAATATACGGATCAGTCAAGAAACTGGTCGCAGCCCTACAGACAGAACCAGCCGAGGTGCAGCGCGTGGTACTGATCGAGTTTCCGCACAAGAATATGAAAGCGGTCGGTCTCGTGACGCGCACTCTGACTGATGCCGATACAGGTCAGAAACTCGCCGCCGTTTACGTGCCAACTACCCCCAATCCCACATCAGGATACTTGGAGATCGTGCCGGTGGATAGGCTGGTTCCCACAGACTGGACAATAGATGAGGCAATGAGCTTTGTTGTTTCCGGCGGGGCCATTGCACCGGAACTATTTAGGTTCGCACAAAAAAAGGAGTCCTAGCTTACACCTTTGAACCTGATAAGAAGGCATCTTCTGATATGTATTTGATATGTTGGGTTTCTGGGTATCATATGTATTGGAAAGTAAGCTCAAGAAATTCTCGGCTTCAAATCCAAGTGCTATCATAAAATTTTGGCCTAAAGGGAAAGAACGAATGGCCAACATACACACAATATTGGGAAGCCGTCTCGAATTTTGGACCGTGCCGGTCAACTCCGATGCGTTATGCAAAAACACTCCCTCCAGTGCATCCCACCTTGGTTCGTCTGCGACTACTACCTTGCCTTCCTTGTTTACCCTGAAAAAAATAGGGTTTTTTGAAGGACTTTTCAACTTTTTTTCGCATCCCGTAAACCCAGGCCCCGTCTGCCTTTCCGACGAAAATACGTATTGGTTGTACGTATTATATCCCCAAAAAAAGTTGTGCTCGCCCCAGAGCGTTTTAGCTGTTCTCTTCAATTTTTTGCCTAGGTACTTTTTCTATCCGACATAGGGACATTTCCGGCGGGCTTAAGTTTTGACCCGAGAAAAGACAGAGATGCCTCGCAACACATTGAGTTTCAGTGTATTTGGCGTCT
>JBFEUB010000217.1:0-5650 GCA_041547605.1 Desulfobacteria bacterium | reverse complement strand
GCTGACCCTGTAGCAAGCTACAGGGAATGCGCTCGCTGTTGCAGTTCAAAAATCCTAAAATTGCACACCCACAAGTGAGCCAAATAGTATTTTCAATTGTCATCTATTCTTATCGGAACGTTATTCTGACAACCGCTATATGCACTGTTGCAAACAATGTTATGCTCCCATTAGTACCTCAATAAAGAATGAAATCAAGACCTTTTATCATTCCTATTTTTATCCCCAACATGGGCTGTCCGCATCGGTGTGTATTCTGTAACCAGCCTTCGATTACCGGTTACCATAATGGGCGGATTTCATCTGAACACGCCCGAGAGCGTATATCCACATTTCTCAATCTTCAAAGGAAGCATCGGGGCGCAGCAGAGGTGGCCTTCTACGGGGGAAATTTCTTGGGGCTTCCAGCATCTTACAGAGGGGCGCTTCTGGACGAAGCCCAACTGTTCGTCCAGCAGGGTCTTGTACAAGGGATCCGTTTTTCTACGCGACCTGACACGGTCACCCCCGACGCCTTGGAGGCTTTGAACGCCTATACGGTTCGCGTAGTTGAGGTAGGGGCCCAGTCCATGAATGACACGGTCCTTTCCCTGAGCAGACGCAATCACACAGCAGAAGACACTACAAGGGCGATCAGATTGCTGAAGAAACAGGGCCTCAAAACGGGAATTCAGATCATGCCGGGTCTCCCGGGGGACACGGTCGAATCGATTTTAGAGACTGGTCGAACCGTGGCTGAACTCAAACCCAATCTTGTCCGTATTTACCCGACGGTGGTGGTGAGAAACACGGTCCTTGAAGACTGGTATAAGTCAGGTCGGTTCAGCCCCCTTTCTCTGGCAGATGCCGTCGAGATCACGAAGAGCCTCTACCATCTGTTTGACGCCCAGGCGATATCAGTGGTCAGGATGGGACTGCAGGCTACCGAGAGTCTCTCGGAACCAGGTGTCGTGGTCGCAGGTCCATTTCATCCGGCCTTTGGACACCTGGTCCATTCGGCCATGTTTCTTGACCGTGCAGTTCGCGAACTCGGGATGCAAGAGAGGCCATCCAAGAGGGTTGCCCTGCATGTTCATCCGCATGACGTGCCAAAGCTTCGAGGGTTGAGGAGCCACAACATACATCAACTCATCCAACGATACCACCTAGAAGAACTCCAGATACTCCCGGATCCTGCCCTTCCCGAGAATGCCTTGAGGGTAACCACGCTATCTTAAGAAAAAAACATCCTGTTTGACGCCTATGAGGACCTCCCGATTCAGCTGTCCGGAGAGCAGGCCCTTAAACGCCACGCCAAATCCAGTTGACAGTCGGGGGGGTGGCCATTATTTTCCAATAGTTTCCCTGGAGAACTGTGAATCATGGAACATAAAGTCAAGAAGATCGCAAGATCTCTGGTGGTGCTCGCCCTTGCAGTCGGCATTGCCGCTCTTCTTGTTAGGCTGAAGCCAAAACCTGAAAAACAGCCTCCGCCTCCAGCCAGCCTTCTTGTCGAGGTGATCCAGGTAAAAGCGTCTTCTCCGGCTATGGTAGTGAACGCTTACGGCACCGTGAGACCCAGCGAATCTCTGAATCTGGTTTCTGAGGTCAAGGGCAAAGTGGTCGAGATGGCCCCGAGCTTTGAGGAAGGTGGCTTTTTTCAAAAGGATGAACTTCTGATTCGTATCGATCCGAGATCGTATGAACTGGCTGCAGCTCAAAGAAAGAAACAGGTCAAACAGCTTGATGCAGAACTGCGACGCCTTGACCAGGAGAAGCAAAACCTTCAGGTCAGCCTGAATATTGCGCGCTCGGACGTGGAACTGGCGAGAACCGAGTGGGAGCGTTACAAAGCCCTTGTCAAACGAGGGGTAGTGGCCCAGGCCAACCTGGATCAGGCGGAACAGAAATATCTGGCAAGCCGTAACAGGATGCAGGAGATAGAAAACCAGGTCGCCTTGATAAATCCCAGGCGTGATGAGGTAAAAGCCCACAGGGAGTTAGCGGAGGTTCAGCTCAAGGAGGCGCTCTTGGACTTGGACCGTACCGGGGTCAAGGCCCCCTACGATGGCTGGGTTCTGGAAAAAGGCGTTGAAAAGGCACAATTTGTCAATGCCGGAACCTTCCTGGGCCGCGTCTATCGTGCCTCAACCCTGGAGGTAGAAGTGCGGATACCTTTCAAAGATGTTTCCTGGCTTGGTGATCCCAGTCCACGAAAAGACTCTGACAAGGGTGAACCAGGCGTGTTCCTCACGGAGACTCCGAGCCGGACTAAGGTCATATTCAGGAGTCCTGATCAGACACACACCTGGGAAGGCCGCTTGGCGCGCATCAAGGCTGAAGTGGATGAGAAAACGCGAACCCTCCCGCTAATCATCGAAGTGCCAAATAGCGATTCTGTCACCAAAGATCAAGACTCGTATCCTCTCAAACCGGGCATGTTCGTCGATGTTGAGCTAACCGGGAAAAAAATTGACAAGGCCTATCTCCTGCCTCGAGTTGCCCTTCATCCGGGCAACGTGGTCTATCTTGCCGTCAGCAACCATCTGGTCATACGACCTGTGGAGGTACTTCGCCGTCTGAACGACTCGGTATATGTGGGGGAGGGCCTCCATGACGAGGATCTGGTGATTACTACCCCGGTGAGTGTCCCCAAGGAAGGCATGAAGCTCAGACTCCGCCACATAGAGCATCCCAAAGGCCCTCAAATATGAAGTCCCTTGCCCGCTGGTCCACGAACAACCGGGTTACGATCAACCTCCTCATGATCTTCGTTATCCTGGCAGGCCTCTTGGCACTGACCCGGATGCGCAGGGAGATGTTTCCCCAGTTTTCTCTTGATTTTGTCCATATTAGCGTCATTTACCCAGGCGCGAGTCCGGAAGAGATCGAGGAAGGGATCTGCATCAAAATCGAGGAACAGATCAAAGGGATCGAGGGGATTTCCAAGATCAGATCAACGGCCTCAGAAGGGGTTGGCACAGTCCTAATTGAACTCGACGTGGACAGCGACGACGAGGTCCAGAGCATTCTGGATAAGGTCAAGACGGAGGTGGATCGCATCGATACATTTCCTGAAGATGCTGAAAAACCCGTTATTGTTGAATTGGTGATGCGGGAGCCTGTGATCAGCGTGGCTGTTTTCGGCGACGTGTCTGAAAGAAAGCTTAGGCAGGTTTCTGAAAAGATCAGGGACGACCTGACAGATACCGAGACGATCTCTCTGGCGGACCTGCTGGGCGTTCGGGACTATGAGATATCCATTGAGGTTTCTGAGGACAATCTGAGACGATACGGTCTCACCTTTGACCGAGTCGCCGAAGCCGTGCGCACCGCCAGCCTTGATCTGCCTGGTGGGGTCATTAAGACGCCCGGGGGGGACGTACTGATCCGGGCCAAGGGTCAGCGGTATTTTGGTCGTGAGTTTGAAGAAGTTCCTCTCATCACGCGCCAGGACGGCACCATCGTCCGGCTTGGCGATGTGGCTGACATCATAGACGGCTTTGAGGATATAGATCAGTGGGGGCGTTTCAACGGCAAACGGATGGCCATGGTTCAGGTCAGCAGGACGAGCGAGGAAGATATCATAGAGATTGCCCGGACCGTTAAGGATTATGTGGAGGGGCACCGGGGCACGGTGCCTGAAGGGGTTGAGCTTGCCATATGGGGAGATCTTTCCAAGATGGTTCATGACCGAATCAACTTGCTCTCAAGAAACGGCGTTCAGGGTATATTCCTTGTGTTTCTCAGCCTGGCCCTTTTTCTGAATTTCCGCCTCGCCTTCTGGGTGGCCATCGGTATACCAATCTCCTTTATGGGTGCATTCTTTGTCTTGGACTGGCATGGGGATACGATCAATATGATATCGCTGTTTGCCTTTATCATGACCTTGGGCATCCTGGTCGACGATGCCATCGTCTTTGGGGAGAATGCCTACTCGCATTATTTTCGGGGGAAAAACCACAACCTGGCCGTTGTAGATGGCATAGGAGAGGTGGGCTGGCCGATCGTCATGGCGGTTACGACCACCATTGTGGCATTCACGCCCCTGTTGTTTGTCGCAGGGATTATGGGCAAATTCATTGCAGTCCTCCCTACAGCCGTCATCATGATATTAATCGTCTCTCTGGGAGAGGCCCTTGTGATCTTGCCGGCACATTTAGATGGGGCCCTTGCCAGGACTTCCAAACATGGATCTTCCACGAACGATTTACATGTCCGCTTCCTTGCTATGGTTGATAAGGCCTTGCACCGTGTGATCGACGGATACTACGATCGAGCCATCAAATTCGTGATGAGAAACCGCTATTTTTCACTTTGCATAGCCTTGGGGATCCTTATCATTATGGGCGGCTTAGTGGCTGGGGGACATGTATCGTTCGTGCTCTTTCCAAGGACAGACAGCGATTGGATGATTGCCGAGTTAAGTTATCCCTTGGGCACACCTGTTCAGGTTACGGAGAGCACCATCAAACACCTCGAGGATTCAGCCCTCGCCCTAAATGAGCAGTTGGCGTCAAAAGTGCGTGAACGGGACAACATCGTGCAGCATGTATTATCTCTGGTGGGACAGATCCCCACAAGGGATTGGAAGCCTGGCGAGAGGGGCGGGCACTGCGGTCAGATCTTTGTAGAGCTTCTGACCTCGGAAAATCGTCCCAAGGTCCGGGCAGAGGCTATCCTTAATCAGTGGCGAAGAGAGGTGGGAGATATACCCGGCATTGAAAAGTTGTCCTTTTCTCTCTTACATGGGGGTCCGGCCGGTAACCCGATTGAAGTTGAGCTGATTGGTCAAAACTTTGACCTTCTAGAACTGGCGGCCTTGGAATTGAAGGGGGAGATTGCTACTTATCCGGGCACCTATGACATTATGGACGACTTTAAACCCGGTAAGGAGGAGAAGAAGCTGAAGGCTCGACCTGGCGCTACGCCTTTAGGGATCTCCCTCAAAGATATTGCCGAGCAGGTGCGGCAGGCCTTCTACGGCGAAGAGGCGGTGCGAATACAACGTGGTCGAGATGATATTAAGGTCATGGTACGATACGCCGGATCGGAGCGTCGCAGCCTTGCCGTTATGGAGGAGATGCGAATCAGGACGCGTCTGGGAGATGAGATCCCCCTGGAAGAGGTGGCGCAAATAGACCACGGGCGTGCGTATTCCACTATCCAGAGGGTGGACCGGAAAAGGGTTATAAGCGTTGTATCAGACCTTGATCATGAGGTGGGGAATGCGGCCCGAATCGTCGGTGACCTGAAGGCTCATTTCCTGCCCCAGCTTCTGAAACGCTATCCGGGTGTTAACTTCAGCATGGAGGGGGATGAGAAAAGGCGGGTTGAGTCCCTGGATAGTCTCAAGCGCGGTTTTGTTCTCGCGTTGATGGGAATTTACCTCCTTTTAGCCACCCAGTTTCGTTCTTACGCACAACCTGTGGCCATCATGATTGCCATCCCTTTCGGCCTCGTTGGTGCTGTGGTAGGGCACATGGTTATGGGGCTTGATTTAACCCTGTTGAGTCTCTTTGGGGTAGTTGCCCTCTCGGGGATCGTGGTGAACGATTCCCTGATACTGATCGATTTTATCAACCGGGCCATTCAAGACGGCAGGACCCTTGAAGAGGCGGTGGAGACCTCAGGCAAATCTCGGTTCAGACCTGTGATTCTCACTTCTACG
>JBFEUB010000216.1:0-5729 GCA_041547605.1 Desulfobacteria bacterium | reverse complement strand
GGCGTTTAAAATTGCAAGCTGTCTGAGGGCTCCGCCCGAGTTGTTGCGCTCCGGTTGCGCCTGACGGCTTGAACAGAACCACTGCGTGCGCGATTTAGCCAGGAGAATTCAAACATCCTAAAATTGCACACCCACAAGTGAGCCAAATAGTATTTTCAATTGTCATCTATTCTTATCGGAACGTTATTCTGACAACCGCTATAGACATTGCCAGCGATGGGGTAAGCGAACAGCCATGAGCAAGCAGCACCGATCCGAGGTACAGGCTTCATAATCCACTTGAACTATCAAAAAATTTGGTTTATGAATCGTTTAAGCTGGTGTATGCGATTGTTGTGGTTGAGTTCGGTCTGGTTCTCTTACCCGAACACACAGTGCCTATTTTCAAACTGTTAAGCAGCCCCATGCGCCGAGCCGTTTTTTAGATGCAACACGTCAAATTTAGCCCAAGGTCGCGCTTAACTGTCTAACCGGCCTGAGAACTGGACGCAAGGCGCCTCCGTCAGGAACAACGCCGGTCCTTTGGCTTTTAGTTAAGGGGGGAGTTGTCCAAAAAGTGTTTGTTTTTCTGACGGGGTTTCCCTTGAAGCGCGGAGCTTCAAAGTGTGCGCCTCGGTTCTGACTGCCAATGGAAGTTTCGTTCAGCCAGCCCTCTTGAACTGCAACAGCGAGCGCATTCCCTGTGGCTTGCTGCAGGGTTAGCGAGCGAATCCGAAAATGGTACCCTTCCTTACAGTCGAAGACTCCCTGAAGTCCCGACAAGCTGGGAAAGGGAATGCGGTCGTTGTTGCAGTTGACGAAAGCAAGAGCCCACACAAGCCAACACCGGAAAAATGACCATTATGACAAAGCCAGTTCATAAGATTCTTGTCGTGGATGATGATCCCGAGATCCTGGAGGTCATCGCTGACGTATTAAGGGAAGGGGGCTATGCGGTCGACACAGCCCCGGACGGAACAAAGGCTATAAAATCTATTGATGCCGAGTTTTACGATCTGATTGTTACCGATCTCAAGATGCCAAAGGTAGATGGTATGAAGGTCCTGAGGCATGTGGTTGATCAGTCGCCTGACACAATGTGCATCATCTTAACCGGTTACGGCACTATTGAAAGCGCCGTTGAAGCTATCAAGGCGGGGGCCTTTCATTACATCACCAAACCGATAAAGTCAGGTGAGATACTGATGGTCGTGGCAAAGGCCCTGAAGTACAAACTTTTAGAAAGAGAAAATATCCTTTTAAGACAGCAGCTCAAAAAAAAGTATCGATTTGAAAACTTTGTTGGTGACAGCAGGGCTATTCAAGAGGTGTTTGAACTTATAGAAAAGGTGGCCGATACAGATAGCACGGTATTGGTCACCGGGGAAAGCGGAACCGGAAAAGAATTGATTTCCAAGGCCATCCACTACAATAGCTACCGAAGAGATAACCCCATGGTTGTTATTAATTGTGGGGCGATACCTGAAGAGCTTTTGGAAAGCGAGTTGTTCGGGCACGAAAAAGGAGCCTTCACAGGTGCGCACAAGTCTCGGATCGGCCGGTTTGAACTCGCCAATGGAGGGACCATTTTTTTAGACGAGATCGGGGACATGAGTCCTAACCTCCAGGTAAAGCTGTTGCGGGTGCTTCAGGAGCAGAAGTTTGAACGGGTTGGAAGCACGAGAACCATTGGGGTAGATATTCGCATCATTGCTGCAACGAACCAGGACTTGTTCAGTGCGGTGAAAAAGGGGAAATTTAGAGAAGACCTTTACTACCGACTCAATGTTATCCCGATCAAGGTCCCTCCTCTGAGGGAAAGAAAATCAGATATTCCATTGCTTGTAGATTTCTTTGTAAAAAAATTTGGCCAAGAGAAACAAAAACGTGTCAGGGGATTTACGTCGAAAGCAATGGATATTATGCTCAAGTACGAATGGCCGGGAAATGTTCGCGAACTCGAGAACCTCGTCGAGAGGGTCATTATCCTTTCAAATAGTGATGAGATTGGCTTGGAGGACATCCCCGCACCCATGAAAGGGCAGGCTGCAACAGTGGAGTCTCTCGGAGTGACCATCTCCGAAGTTGACATTCCTTTTGACCATGCTGTCGAAGAATATGAGAAGCAACTTATTCTCCAGGCCCTGAATGAGACAAACTGGGTCAAAACAAAGGCGGCAAAACTGCTCAAGATGAATCGAACAACACTAATTGAAAAGATGAAAAAGAAAAAAATCTACAGGCCAGCCGTTGGTTCCTAAGCCACACCCCTACAACCCTCCAGTCATTTTTTTGCGATCATCTTCGTCAAAAGGCTGACATAACCGTTTTTATAGAGGTCAGCAAACCCATCCGCCTTCATCCTCGCCCAAGGATCGTCCCAAATGAAGCGTCAAGTGTAAACCAAGACAAAAACATCTTGATTTTATTATGTTTTACTTTGCCGCCCCCCTCTCTTTTGTGAAAGGCGGACTGAGCGGAGTGCTCTCCACCCCACAAAGCGACAATGCAAAGGAACTCCCCAACATTGTGGGGTTAGGCCATAGGAAACCATGCGAGACAGGTGTTTCCCTTTGCCAAACGGATAGATAACAGCTCGATACAACACATGTTTTTAGCACCAGCGTGCGGATTCCGAGATGACGTTGCGTGAATATGGAAAAAAGACCCAGGCGACACGACAAAGGCACACAAATTGCTATAACAGAGAATGGTAATAATAACAGAGAATAGATTCGCTATGGAAAGGGCAAACAATACAAGAGAGCCGGTCCATCAGAACGCTCACGACCTAGACCGAGCCAAAGGGGTCAAAATATGCTCTGTGGGGTCGCTTTTCCCCCGGGTTGTTGCTGTAACAAGTGGCAAGGGGGGAGTTGGAAAGACCAATATTGTTGGCAACTTAGCCATAGCGTTTAGAAGACTAGGAAAGCGTGTACTAATATTAGACGGGGATCTTGGGCTGGCAAATATCGATATTATCTTCGGCCTGATCCCGCCCGTCTATAATATCAGAGATGTCATCAACGGTGAAAAAGATCTCGCAGATGTGATCGTCGAAGGCCCTGAAGGAATCCATATTATACCCGCGGGTTCTGGTGTACAGGAGTTGGCCCATCTGACGAATGGCCAGAAACTCAACTTGCTCAATGAATTCGATACATTGGACGAAGAGTTTGACATTTTCCTGATTGATACAGGGGCCGGTATTTCTTCGAATACCATCTATTTTAACATAGCTGCACAGGAGCGGATTGTTGTGGCCACATGCGAGCCGAGTTCCATTAGAGCCGCCAGTGCCTTGGTGGAGGTTATCTTCACCCAGCATGGCACAAGGCGTTTTAAATTGCTCGTCAATATGGTGAATGACGCAGACGAAGCGAGATCCGTTTTTGAGGTCTTGAGTGACGCAGTTCAGCGCTTTGAGAAGGATGTGTCTATAGAATATGTTGGGTTTATACCCAAAGATGACAACTTTCAAAGAGCGGCCCGGGAACAGTGCCCCGTATTGGAACGTTACCCGGAGAGTGTTTCCAGCAAGGGCTTTTGTGAGTTGGCTGAGCGTATGTTAGCCAGTTCGCGGAAAGGACCCGGTGACGGGAACATAAAGTTTTTCTGGAGAAAACTTATGAGCCTTCACTGATGTGACAGAACCCAGATAGCCCCTAGCCCCGTTGAGGCAGGTGTGACAAAATGCCCAAGATTCAAGCGAGACATAGCTATAAGAAGGCCAATTTAGAGTCGTCAGGGCCCAGGAATGAGGCGGAGCGCAGCGCCTTAATCACCAAGTACGCCCCTTTGGTAAGATTTCTGGCAAACCGCGTAGCCATGCGTCTGCCGTCTAATGTATCGATAGATGACTTGATAAGCGCAGGGAGTCTCGGATTGTTGGATGCAATTGAAAAGTTTGATCCCCGCAGAGAGGTGCAGTTGAAGACCTATGCAGAATTCAGAATAAAGGGCGCAATCTTAGATGAACTAAGGAATATGGACTGCCTGCCTCGTTCAACAAGGAAAAGGATTCGCGAGATGGAACAGGCTACAAACGCCGTCGAACAAAGACTAAACAGACCTGCCGAGGATTCGGAGATAGCTGTGCAGATGGGTGTCGACATAGACGCTTACTATGACATGCTTGATAAGTCCCAGGATGTTGAGCTTCTGAGCCTTGACGAGTACGTAGACGGTCATAGAGGGGAATCCTTCAAGAGGCTTTGCAATAACCTGATCCCTGAAGATGAGAACCCTATTGATCATATGATGACCACCGAACTCAAAAAGGTCATCGCTGATGGAATCAAGGCCTTGCCAGAGAAGGAGCAAATAGTTGTTTCACTGTACTATTATGATGGATTGACTTTAAAGGAGATAGGGGAAATTATGGAGCTGACAGAGTCGAGAGTGTCCCAGATTCACACCAAAATCATCATGAGATTGCGTACGAGGTTGACATCGTATTTCGAGACATAACTCATTTATTGAACTGCAACGGCCAGCATGAACCCCGCAATTTGCTGCAGGAAGCTTTAATTCGTTTTCTCCCTTATGGAAAATTCGAAAGCCTTTCTCTGGCATCCCCGAAAAAGCCTTTTAGATCAGTAAAACCTTGCTCCTGCTGAGACCAAGAATACTAAAAATCAAGCCATTGACATGAAAGCGCTGTAATATTTTCCAGTTAAAGCCACCACAGAAAGCCCTTTTCATCTTCCTCAGTTCTGGTTTCTTGGACCCTCCTCCAAACGCCCACTACCTGTGACATGTTCAGGACGCGAGCAACAAAGATAACCACCGTGTCACTTGGGTATTCCAAGCTGTGTAAAGCCAGTTCCAGGGAGCAGCGCTCTGAGGAAGTGCATAAAAAAACTTGATTTTTACAAGGGCAACCAATAAAGGAAAGGTTGAAATACACCGCTTTGACAGGCGGGTTCCCTTGAAAGAAATGTGGGCGTCTTTGTGACGCCCCCCTTGACCCCGCGCTGAAAAGAGAGGTCGCACGGGGAGCGAGCCGATCAAATAGAGAAAGAAGGGAAACATGTTTGCAAATGAAAAAAGATGTGTCTGAGCGACTCTTCACACAGGCCCAACAGGTCATCCCAGGGGGCGTAAATAGTCCTGTTCGGGCCTGCCGTTCGGTGGGGGCAAAGCCTATCTTTATCCAGCGAGGGGAGGGCTCCAGGCTGTTTGATGCGGATGGCAATGCCTACATAGACTATGTTGGTTCTTGGGGTCCTATGATCCTGGGGCATACCCATCCCGACGTGACAGAAGCCATTAGAAGTGTGCTGGGGCGAGGAACGAGCTTTGGGGCCCCCACAGATCTTGAGATAGAACTGGCCCAGATGGTGATTGAAGCGGTTCCATCGGTGGAGATGGTCCGGATGGTCAATTCAGGCACTGAGGCCACTATGAGCGCCATTCGCTTAGCCCGGGGTGTTACGGGCAAGGATTTGCTTGTTAAGTTTGACGGCTGCTATCATGGCCACGCAGATACGCTCCTGGTAGAAGCGGGCTCTGGGGTGGCGACACTGGGCATTCCCGGTAGCCCCGGGGTCCCCGAGGCGTTCGTTCGAAACACCCTTTCCCTCCCATACAACGATCTTGAGCGAGTAACCGACGTTGTTTTCAAAAAGGGCGACAATATTGCGGCCATTATCGTTGAACCTGTGGCCGGGAACATGGGGCTTGTTCCGCCCGAGGCGGGATTCCTAGAGACGTTGAGGGCGTTGACCCAGGACAATGGGATCATCCTT
>JBFEUB010000215.1:0-5745 GCA_041547605.1 Desulfobacteria bacterium | reverse complement strand
CGTTTTCTTCTTTTTCCTGCTTTTTCTCCCCCGTAACTGTCAGCGTACCATGTGACAGATTGATGTTAATATCTTTCTTGTCCATGCCGGGGACTTCAAGCCTGACGATCATTTCATCATCGGTTTCAGAAACATCAAAAGGCGGCATCCATTCAGTTTCTTCTGTGAACACACTTGGCCACCTGTAATCCTCAAAGAACCGATCGAAGATGTCCCAGGCCGGACGACCAAAACCTCGTCGTCTTAGTGTAGGCAGTAGAACAGCCATATCTGACACCTCCCTGTATTGCTATTCCAGGTAACTCTGTACCCGTTATTGTCCAAAAGTTAATTCCTACGATTGGCACGTCAAGGGCTTTTCCTGTTTTTTTGTTCCCTCAAAACCTCAGCTCGGAGTCGGACTAGCCAGCCACCGCGTTCCACCACTTGACACCCGCCACATTATGCTTATCAAAGCATAAAGCATAAATTTTTGTGGTCTATGTTAAACTCCTGGTCTATGCGGGGTGTTCAGTTGTTAGACTCACACAGCGCTGTTCGTAATGGGTGTTGCAGCGCTGGAAAGGTGGTGGAGAAAGATGGAAATCAAAAAGATTCTTTGGCCAACAGACTTCTCTGATAACTCCAATGCGGCGTTGCCCTATGTCTTGTCACTGACAAAAAAATACGGCGCTGAGATATACCTGCTATATGTCGCCGAGGACCTGGCCGATTATCCAAAATGGTATGGCGAACTGACGCCATCCCATATCCAAAAATTGAACGAGTGGGAGATCCCACATGCAAAGAAAAAAATGGACGAGGTTTGCCGAACCAAACTGAATGGCTGCCCCATGTTCCACAAACTGGTCGTAATAGGCGATCCTGCCCAGAAGATCCTGGAAACGGCCAAAAAGGAAAATGTGGATGTCGTGGTAATGGCGACTCATGGCAGAAGGGGCCAATTCTCTTTTGGCAGTGTCACTGAGAAGGTGGTGAAGAACGCTCCCGTCCCCGTGTGGACGGTGCGGCCTATTGAACAGAGGAGGTTCGTCCCACAAAGATAGCTCGCTGTCCCAGGTTCCATAAACTGGTCGTTTATAGGCGATTCTGAGTAGCAGTTTTTCGAGGCCGCCAAAATGGAAGATGTCAAAGTAGTGGTTATGCCACCTGCAGAGAAGGAGAGTTCTATTTTAGCAGTATTACTGAGAAGGTGGGATAAATCAGCAGCCAGCTTTCATCAGAGGAAAGAATGGCATCGCAATGGCGTGAGGTCGTCAATCCTTCACATGAAAGAACAGGTGTTTTTCGTCTAGCAAGAGGGAGAATTATTGCTTTTTTGCGGGGTTATTGCCAGTAAATGTCTTTTATCCGTTTCAGATTTCAAAATACTGTATGGGAGATCCAATACCCGTACAGATAGGCAATTTCTTGGGATAGAATGAAAAAGAAGATTATTGTCAATATTTAATGTTAGCCGGAGAATAGGTGGATAGACATGATTGAAGCTCGCCAATTTGAACCGGATCAGATCAGACGAGCCTATGATCGACGAAGTTGGATATATAATAGGGCCGTCGCGCCTTTGGAGTTCAAGAATCACATGCGAGCTCTTGAGAAGGCCAGGATTCAGCCCACTGATAAAGTGCTGGAAGTTGCCGTAGGCCCTGGGCACACATTCTTGGAAATCGTTAAGAGAATCGACAAAAATAATATTGCCTATGGAGTAGATGCTTCATCCCAGATGCTGGATATTGCACGACGTAAGGTTATTGATGCTGGGTATGAGAATATCGATCTCAATCAAGCAGACGCCCGGGATCTAGCGTATCCGGACGACACATTTGATGTTTTGTACAACGGTTACATGCTCGATCTAATCCCTCTTTCCGACATGTCAGACATATTGTCTGAGTATAAGCAAGTTCTGAAACCGGGGGGTAGGCTTGTATTGCTGAATATGAGCAAAAGAGATGACCAAACGCTTACCTTGTTCGAAAAACTGTATATGAAGCTTCCAGCTACGTTCGTTCTCAATTTCATGGGTGCTTGCCGCCCAGCGTTGATGGAACAGCCAGGCAGAGAAGTCGGATTTCAGGAAGTCGAGCGGGAGTTTATTGGCGGTATAATACCTTCAGAAATCGTAACGGGACTCAAAGTCTGAGCAGCTGACAAGACGCTGCACCTGACGGCTTTTCCATTGCCTCGCATTGCGGCAGGTGAGCTCGGAGGTTAGCTACTTTATCTGCCCCAAAAAACCCGGAATCGGGGAACGGAGAAGATTATTCTCTTGACAGACCGCCTTTAATGGATGCCTTTTCTTATCCCTATATTTGGTGGTTCTTATCATCCGTGCTAGAGTCAAGATAATGCCATATTCCCTCCCACTCAGAACACCCCCGAAATTCAAAGATATGTTTTTCATACCTTTACTCCACCCAACGCCTGCCAAAATGTCCTGATATATACTCAATATCATGACAACGAAATGATCCCGATCAGGTGTTTTGCCTTTTTGTTGTAATGATCAAAAGATAGCCCCTTCCTTCAACGCTACTGGGTTCGTCTCAATATTCTATCCCTAATGGCATACTCCGGTCATTTCTGCAACGAAATTAGGTAGTTTCCCCTGATTGAAATTGGTTGTTCGCCTAATTGAACTTTCGTTTTGGTCTGGTATCAGTGACCATGAGCACATTCGCCCATAACAGTGTCTGACCGTTAAATCCTGGGGGTAACAAAAACTGACATTGACTGCTTAGGGGAGAGCAAAAAGATGCAGTATTGCGTATTGTGGCAAAGATCCAAAACGCCATACTGTTCTGACACTTCGACCATCTTGGAGGCTTGGGCCATGAATAGAAGGTTTCTTCTGGTAGCCATTTCGGCATTGATCTGGATTCTTGCTTCCAATGAATCTTATGCTTTGTGCATAACATTTGACGACGTCCAAGCAAATTCGTCAAGATACACTGTCGATCTTGACGGGGATGGCAGTTCGGATCTCATATTCACCACCCCGTCCCCGAAGGGATTTACACCGTCAGCGCCCCCTGTGAGTCTGACCGGTATAATTGAACCTGGCCTGGGAGGCAGGGTATTATCTCACAAGACAGGAGCCACGGCGTTTGAAACCGCAGAAGTGATTGTTGAATTCTTGGGCGGTGCGACAGACTCTGTGGGGTTCAACTTCGCAGTCAGCGGGGAGATTCATTCAACTTGGAATGCATATATACAGTTAGGTACTCATGAAGAAGGTCTGATAAGCGGAAGACGGGTCAAAGCGGAAAAGACACTCTCCGAGAGAGTGCCGTCAGGCAAGATCATTACCGTCTCAGAAGGTTTCATGGAGCACTCTTTCACAAAAAAGGCAGACTTCGCATTGATCAATTTTAACACCACGTCCGGAGGTCTTTTCATCCTCGACAACTTCGTGGGAACGTTTGGTACGGCTGAAGATCCTGTATTGGAACCTGCGATCTCTGTGTCTCCTTTAAACCTCGACTTTGGGAAAGCCCAGGTTGGAACGCTATCGACTCCTTTAGAACTAACCGTGAGTAGTGTTGGAGATGCTGACCTTCAAATAGAGGGTCTTTCCATCAGTGGACAAGATGCATCAGAGTTCAGAATGGAAAACGATAACTGCTCCTATCAGGTTCTGCTTCCAGGGGAAACCTCCACAGTTGATGTTTTGTTTTCTCCGATTTCAGATGGTCCAAAAAATGCGGACCTTATGATTCCATCCAATGTCCCTGGGAATCCACCCGTAGATGTTCCCCTCATCGGCACGGGACTAACGGCACCAGTTTGGATAGATTCTGTGGAAATTGTAGACTCTCAAGGTGAGCCCAGTGCTACTTTTGGGAAAAAGGACCTGCTTTTCATCACTATGAACTATACCCTTAGTGAGACACTGACTCGTCGTTACAGAGTTGTGACTAAGATCACGGCTTTTGGTGTGACAGCGAAAGATTCAAGAAAGAGGTGCTCAGCAGGCAGTTACAGTGCCACTACAAGCCTGATGCCTGGTGATGTGGAACCTGGAGCACACAAGGTTGTTTGCACGGTAAAGGCCATCCGTAAAGGCAAGGTTATTGGGAGAGATACTGTAACTTATTATGTCATCGTAACTGAATAACGGCGACCACTAAAAATTCTCTCCAACCCCACCCAACGCCTACCAAAATGTCCTGAAGTATACTCAGTATCATGACAACGAAATGATCCCGATCGCCTTCCCGTCTAACCCCACTTCTTAGTCGAGATATCGTTATCATATTGTAAGTATTACCTAAGTTATGATAATGGGAAGGTATCATGCAAAACATGAGGCCCAGATATCTAATGCTTTGGCAAGAACCCTTTAGCTGTTATCAGCGGCTTGTTTGAAAAAGTAGGATCTACATAACTTATAAAGTTCTGCGAACTAGACAAGACAGGTGAGCAAGTATGAAACCCAGTTATTTCGGAGATTCCTACGATATCGTGAAGCTGAGCCTGCTCCGATGGCTTAGCTGGATGGGTTCCTGGGCCACGCATCCGACGTTCACAGAACCCGTTTCTTCCGAGCAAGCGGATGACTTCGCCCGCCTGCTTGGAACAAGGCTTTTATCCCTTGACACTCTCACGAATGATATAGATCGAATTGCTTATTTGACTCCAGCTTTTGAGTGCCATGAGCATGTGTTTCTCGATCCTGACACAGGAATTCGGCTAAAACCGACTAAGGGGAGGAAAGCCTCCGCCTATATCTTTGGCACTGAATTGATGGAGATTGCTAGTGCATGCCCGGATAAGCTTGTGTTGGTATTCGACCAATCCCTCGCACGTGGGTCGGAACGGCAGCAACTTCGAAGCAAACTGCAAAACTTTGCAGTTTCTAGCGTTCACGCTGTCGCGTACGTTTCGCATGCTTGCTTTGTCCTTCTTTGTAAAAACAGTTCATTAGTGGAGTCGGCGTTCAAGGTGCTCCAGAGTGAGTCGCGCTTACCACGTGGACGATTTCTTACCACAGGAACCGCAGAACAAGCTCTTTCAGCGGAGCCCAATAAGCCGCGAACGCTGAAGGGCGTTGCAAATATATGACAGCTATTCCACGCATATCATCATGGAGCTTAATTGACATGCAAGTCTTGAAGACTGTCGAGCGCACAACTGATGCCCGAGAACTTTCCCGTGAAAATTGGCCTTCTTGGGCATCCAGAAGTACACACTTCAATCGCATTTTAGCGTTTTCAATCCCTGCTGATAGTAACTTACAATCACTTTCGCCATACACAGGTATTCTAACTGCGTTATTAACAGAACGTATTGATTTGAAGGACGATCCCCGTAAATATAACTATAACATTTATCTGATTGCGCAGACCACAGATGGCCATCTTTATCAATCACCACCAATTAAGACGTCAGACCCAGCGCACCACTCGAGTGCACCATCTACTTGGTTTGATAAACTGGGCTCACCCATATAAGTCGTCGCTTAACAATCAAAGAGTGGGGTCAGGTCTTGACATGGGACGTTGAAGAGCGTGAACCAAAGCTATGCCTTTGGCAGGCCTTCTGGCCGACCCGACAACGCTATAATATGGTTTTGATATCTTCAGTCCCCGTACACTAAAGATATTGGGAAGTAACTTCTAGTTTTTGGCTGAGGGAATCTATTCCCACATCTTGATGTCTCCCATGGCCCCCACTCCTTAACATCCACCCGTTTAAGACTCCTCTTTGCCCTACGGTTGGGGCTGATTTCTAATCAGAAACAGT
>JBFEUB010000214.1:0-5760 GCA_041547605.1 Desulfobacteria bacterium | reverse complement strand
TGGCCAGATAGGTCACGTTGCCAAAACACACAATAGTTTTGCAGGACAAGAACAGGGAGTTCCCACTGAAAAAAAACCATATTTCTCCCAATTGATTCCAGGATGCATTTTCGCTACACACAGGGTAGATGGTAAAAAATACTGTAAATGCAAAGCGTTATAGTGACTTCCCGCATTCTTTATTGTTTTCAAGCCGGTAGCTGGCTGTGCATCCGGTGCTTACGCTGGAATGTGGGTTGTTCCTGTTCGGTTTGTGCTTCAGGGTAGGTCTCAAAGGAGGAACGATTTATGTGGAAAAACTTGTCAGTAAGCTCTTTCATGCGAACACCAAAAGCTTTTTTTCTCGTTGCGTTAGCTCTCGGACTTTCAGTGGCCACCTTGGCCTTTGCCGGTGGGCATGGGGCGTCGTCCAAACCACAGCATGACGAACTCATGGATGGCGATACGATCAATATCGCAGGTGTCATATACGACACCCATAAAGAACCCGTAGGGGAATGCCACGTCACCATTTATGAAAACGAAAAAGAGGTAGACTATGTTGAAACAGCCCACAACGGGAAATATGTGTCTCGGTTTAAGGTCGAAAGGGGAACTGTTACTGAGGCGACCTTTACGATAGAGGCAAAGAAAACCAGCTTCGCAGCTGAGAAGGTCAGCCTTTCGGGACATGACTTTGCCCAGAAGGGAGACCACTATTATATGGCGCAAGACTTGACCTTGCCTCGGGTCCTCGGTCCGGCCTTCTGGATCGCGACCGTCGTCTTTATCGTGGCTTATGTGCTCATAGCCTTTGAGCTCTTGCACCGCACGATTGCAGCCATGCTGGGTGCTGCCCTTATGATGTGCATCTCATACACAGTGGGTACCATCAATCCTGACTTTCGCATCTATTCGTTTGAACGCGCCATATTTGCCGTCGATATGAACGTCATCTTCCTGTTGATGGGGATGATGATTATAGTCGGCGTCCTAAAGAACACGGGCGTGTTTCAATGGTGTGCCTATATTTCATACAAAATGGCCAAGGGCAGAGTCTTTCTGTTGACCGTCATTCTGATGACCTTTACGGCGGTTTCATCGGCTTTCCTCGACAATGTGACCACGATGTTGCTGCTGACGGGTGTGGCTATTGAGATAGCGGTTTCCTGCAACCTGAATCCCCTGTACTTGCTTATCCCATTAGTCTTGGCCTCCAATGTGGGAGGCACTGCCACACTCATCGGTGATCCGCCCAATATCATGATCGGCTCTTATGCGGGTCTCACGTTCATGGACTTTGTTATTGCCTTGGCAGCGCTGTGTGGCGTCGGAATGATTGTCATGTTTGTTTATACCAAACTGGTTTGGGGAAAAGACTATGTAAAGTCGCAGGCTTCGGTGGCCAACGTTGAAGAATTCACTGCAGAATTGAAGGAAAAATACAAGATCTATGACCCCACCTTGCTCACATACGGTTTAGCGGTTTTGGGCTTTGCAATCTTCCTGTTTCTTTCCCACGGCTACTGGCACATGGAGGTGAGTATCGCCGCCTTGACAGGCGCTAGCATCCTCTTCACCATAGGCGTTGTCACAAACAAGGTGGACATGCTCCACCTCATTGAAAAGGATATTGAGTGGCCCACCCTCATGTTCTTTATCTTCCTGTTCGTATTGGTCGGTGCGGTCGAAGAAGCGGGGCTTCTTGCGGTCATTGCCGACTGGATCCTTGATCTGTCCAAAGGAAATTTTCTGTTAGCCATGACGCTGATCCTTTGGGTTGCGGCCATTATGTCAGCCTTTGTGGACAATATCCCTTTTACTGCTACGATGCTGCCAATTGTGGCGTATCTTAGCAAGGTCATCCCGGGTTCTGAAAACACCCTGTGGTGGGCGTTGGCTGTGGGGGCCTGTTTTGGGGGCAATGGAACGATCATCGGCGCCTCAGCAAACGTCGTCACTATGGGCATCGCCGAGTCCAAAGGCTACAAGATATCATTCGGCGGATTCATGAAAACAGCTTTTCCGTACATGGTTCTGAGTGTCGCCCTTTCGCAGGTATGGATTATGGTCTTCAGGCCTTCCTAAAGGAGGAGAAGAACCGGGGCGCGGCCGGGGGTGAACGCGACCTGCCATTTTAAGTCTGATTTGCGGTGGGTCTAGTTACCTTGCAGGTTTTGTTGACAATTGTACAAGAAAATGAGAAGGTGTTGAGGCCTATTCACTTTTGATAGATGTTCTTTCCCACATGCTGGAAAGTCTTAATCAAGTTTTAAGGAGAAACCTATGAGCGATCAGTCAAACATTCGAGTTCTTTTGGTAGATGATGAAGAGGCTTTGCTTGAATTTCTGTCCAAGCGTCTTTTGAAACAGGGGTTTACTGTAAAAGCTGCCTTTTCGGGCGAAGAGGCTATTCAGGTGGCAAAAGAAGAGCCCTATGACGTAGCAGTTGTGGATCTGAAGATGCCTGGCATTGACGGGGTAGAGACCCAAAAGAGACTCAAGGAAATCCAACCCTTTCTTCAGTGCATCGTGTTGACTGGCCACGGTTCCATTGAAAGCGCTTTGGAAAGCGGCCAACGGGATGCTTTTCAATATCTTCTCAAGCCAGTTGATTACGACAATCTTTTGGCCCTCATCAAGGATGCCTACAAGAAGAAGGTGGACATACAGGAGGCCAGGTTCCGGGAGCAAGTAGAAGAGATTTACAGGTCAGGGATGGGCGCACATGGGATAAAGAAGGCGATTGCCGAGTTGCACAAAATTTATGGGATCGAATAGATCGCTGCAGGTTAAACTCAAGAGGATTGCGCAAGAACTCGCCAGCCACAAATCAGAGTTACACCAAACCAGGCGATACCTTCAGTGTATTTTGCAGAATTCCAAAGACCTGATTTTTGCCACGGATGTGGACGGACTTTTGGTTTCTTTTAGTAGCGGGGGCGAAAAGCTTCTGGGGTATTCGTGGAAAGAGGTCGCTGGCAGTCCGGTCAAGAATCTTGCGTATGACCCTGAGTCATTTGAGCTCTTTATGGCGACTTGCCACCAGGAGGGAAGTGCCGTCCAGTTAGACCTCCCCTTTCGAGACAAGGCAGGAAATACTGTTTATTGTAATGTCTCGCTCATTAACCTGACGAACAGAGAAGGCCAAAGGGTGGGCACAGTCGGTGTTTGTCAGGACATTACCCTGTGGAAGAATATGCAAGAAGACTTGGTTCGGATTGACAGGCTTGCAGAGATAGGCCGGATAGCCGCTGGGGTAGCCCATGAGATCAATAATCCCCTGGCGATTATTAGCGAGGCTTCGGGATGGGCAGCTGAGGTTATTGGCGATGCAGAGGGACTCAGCCTTGAAGCCCGAAAAGAGCTCGAAAAGGTCGTTGGAAGCATCAGTGCCCAGACCAAGCGCGGTCGCAGAATAACCCATCAGCTCTTGGACTTTGCACGAGATTCGGCACCAGGGAAAACCGAATTTGACGTCCACGAGTTGCTTGAGGAGACGATCAGCTTTCTCCGGCCTGAACTCAAACACTTGCCCATAGAAACGCACTTCAAGTTTAGCCCGGGACCTCTCCGCATAAACTCAGACCCAAGAATGTTGGAGCAGATTTTTGTAAATTTGATTGCCAACGGCATTCACGCCATACGGGAAAAAGGGGGCGAGAAAGGGCGCATTGACATAAGGACGCTCAAGAAGAACTCAGAGGTGGAAATAAGCGTTGAAGATAGCGGAGTGGGCATTCCGGAAAAAGATCGTCAGAAGATCTTTGACCTCTTTTACACCACCAAAACTGCGGGTAAGGGAACGGGCTTGGGGCTCCCTATCTGCCAGAACATAGCAAAAAAGTTGGGTGGAAATATCACGTTTCACAGTAAGGCAGGGGTTGGAACCACCTTTACGGTTCGCATTCCCATTGACTGAAACAAGGATGCTGTCCTTGAACTGCAACAGAGCGCATTCCCTGTCCTGACTTGTCGGGGTTGCGGGGAACTTGAATCATGTCCCAGTACCCTGTGGTTCAAAGACGAATAATCGTCAAGAAAACCTTTAGACCTTGTTATATGTGTTCGTGTATTCAGCTTGAAGATGGGCGTCCTGAGAACTGCTTAATCTCTTTCCAAAAGAATTCACGCTGTTACGCACTTGTTTCTTTAAACCAGGCTATCTTATGCCTAACATTGCATAAAGATGGGATTGGAGTCCAACCAACCTTGTGGTCTCAATATGGAAAGGAGGGGCGAAGATGTCCAAGAAAATATTAGTCGTGGAGGATGACGCAGACATTGCCACATTTGAGAGATCGCTTCTGGAGGAAAGGGGTTATGCATGTGTTTGGGCAAAAGACGGGGTCGAAGGATTAGAACTCGCGCGCAAGGAGACGCCGGACCTTATACTTCTCGACCTGATGATGCCGAGGAAAGGCGGCATTAGTATGTTCAAGGAGCTGAAAGAAGACCCAAGCATAAGGCATATTCCCGTAGTCGTCATAACAGCCGTCTCTGAAGTGACGGGCGTGGATCTCAGAAATTTTATTATCAAGGAGCCGCTGCGGGATGACAAGACATTTGTTGAGACCACCGGGATGACACAATATACGACACCAGACGCTTATTTGGAAAAACCGATCGATCCGGATGAGCTGTTCAAGGCCGTCAAGAAAGCCTTGAAAGAAGAATAAGTAGGGGCATTCAAAGGTCTCTTTAACCATTTGTCAATCAAGATTGTGAGGTTGAATCCAGAGGAGCTCCCGATACTTCAGCATAACATGTTCCTTTGTCCCATTCGTATGTCAGGATTTGACGATAGCCCGCAGCAATGAAACGGCTTTTCGTTGTCCCAGTCCATAACGGCTGGTTTTTTCACTTCCGATATTTCCGGATGTTGAAAAACAAGGAGTTCTCTGCGTCCCTCCGCTCTCCTGTGGCGAGCCAAGAATGCGAAAGCCACCGTGTCCATTGACGATCGAAATGACAAGAACGGAAAGGAGGGATTTATCATAGAAAAAAAGATTCTCATTGTGGATGACGAAGTCGAGCAAATAGACTTCGCATCGACCGTCTTGGAACAGAACGGTTACGGAGTCATAAGCGCTGCGGATGGCAAGGAGGGGATGAGGAAGGTCAAGGCGGAAAAACCTGACCTCATACTCCTTGACATACTAATGCCCGAACGGGGTGGGATTAGCATGTATCAAGACCTCAAGCATGACGAGGAGACCAGGAACATTCCCGTTATCATTGTCACGGGCGTTCCTAAAGGAGGGCGTTTCGACGATGTCATGATGACACAAGAGAGAACCATCCCTGGCCCGGATGGATATGTTGAGAAACCCATGGACCCGGATGCTCTCCTTAAGTTGGTGAGTGGTTTGTTATCATAGATTGTGGTTGCTTTGTGCGTTAGAAATCCTTCGTGGCAAATCAAGTGCTCTTGACAGACAGCCAAGTGCACATATTATGGTTCTTACGGATTTTTACTTAGCACTCCCATTCCCAGCCTAGCGCATTTCTTTGCTGGAGAGACACCTCCCACCCAAGTATTCTTGCCGCAGCTTTACCAGCTGAAAAAAGGCCGGAGAGGCATCTGTCATGGTACGCATTCAGGCTTTGGCAGGCCTTGGTACACCTCTTAGACTGATTGTCAAAAATATGTTCCGTTTGCTCGCAAGTCGTTGATGATTGAAAATATTATTTGGCGAACGACATTGTGCAATTTTGGAGAAGATTTTTGAATGTGACTGGCTTTTAAAATTGCAAGCTGTCTGAGGGCTCCGCCCGAGT
>JBFEUB010000213.1:0-5762 GCA_041547605.1 Desulfobacteria bacterium | reverse complement strand
GCCCGCCTCCGTGCATCTTCAAGGCTCGAATCGTGGACGTAAGGACTGAGACGTGGGGCTTGAGACCGCTGTATCGGCATTTGACGTTCCAGAACTTCTCAAACCCGATATCAGCCCCAAAACCGCTTTCGGTCACATGATAGTCGAACATCTTCAGTCCGATCCGGTCAGCAATGATGGAAGACTGACCAACGGCAATGTTGGCAAAGGGACCCGCATGGACCATACAGGGCTGGTACTCAACCGTACACATCAGGGTAGGGTTGATCGTATTGCGCATCCAGGCGGTCATAGCACCGCCCACCTCCAGGTCGCCCGTGGTGACCGCATTGCCGCTCTTATCAAAGGCCACGGTGACGTTGTCCAACCTTTCACGCAGATCTGCTAGATCCCTTACGATGGACAGAATAGCCATCAGTTCTGAGCTCACCGCAATGCCAAACCTGGACTGCATGGTGAATCCGTCCATGCGGCCACCTATCCCTATGATCATATTGCGAAGGCTCTGCGCGCAAAAATCGATAATCCAGCCCATCTCAACTCTTGTAGGATCGATGTCGAGCCGACGCATGCCGGTGAGCCTCTGCAACTGCTCGTCATTGTAGTTGCGTTCGTGCTGCATTCTGGCCGTGAGTGCGACCATGGCCAGGTTGTGGGCATTCATGATGTCATTGATATCTCCGGTAAGACCCATGGAAAATTCTGTCATTGGGATGAGCAGGGCATTCCCGCCGCCTGCTGCCGTTCCCTTGATGTTCATGGTTGGACCGCCCGAGGGTTGGCGGAGACACCCACCCACGTTTAATCCACGCATGCCCAGCCCCTCCATAAGGCCGACAGAGGTCGTGCTTTTCCCTTCACCGAGAGGGGTGGGGGTAATCGCAGTCACTTCGATGTACTTGCCGTCCGGTTTGTTTTTCAGCCTTTCAATAATCTTCATGAAATCAAGCCTGCAGAGTCTGCCGTACGGGATGACCTCGTCTTTTTCGAGTCCGAGTTTTTCGCGCCATACATCTGGCGTTGGCATGTTCTTTTCAGCATCCTCAGAAATCTGCCAATCCTTGTATTTTGTTGGGTCAAGAACCATGGCAATCCTCCTTCTGTTAAGTTCTTCTGTTAAGTTTTGTTTCTACTGTCCAAGGCCTTTCGAACGACTATATTCAACTGCTCTGGGGAAAAAGGTTTGGTAAGGTAGGCCAGGGCTCGGCCTTTGCGGATGATCTCCTTTTCCAAATCGATAGAGGTGTTCCCGGTAACCACGATTCTGACAGTCCCTGGGCTGACCTCATTCAATCGACCCATAACCTCCAGGCCGGATACCCCAGGCATGTCTAAATCCACCAAGGCCACGTCAGGCTCTATTTCTTTAGCCTTGGCGAGCCCCGCTTCGCCGTTGATCGCCGTTTCTACCCGATAACCAGCTTTGATCAAGACTTGATAGCACGAATCCCTCATGCACTCTTCGTCGTCAATAATCAGTATGACTTCGCCTTTGCTCGAAAAGGACATATGCGGCCCTCAGATTGCACAAGACTATGAGACATCTGGTAGAGACAACTATACCTATACTAATTTTGTGCCAACCCTGGCCGAAAAAGTCGTTTTCGCAAAGGAGGTTATAACATTATGATATTGTGGATATTTTTTCAAGGATAGGGGCCATCTTGACCTGCGCAGGCGATATGCGGCCTGGAGAGTTTTGCCCCGGCAATGGCCCAAAATGCCCCGGAATAGTCGCAAAGCCTCTAAGGTAAGGCCCCGGACGACTTTATCGTTAAGTCATTGAAATTACAAAAGAACCCGCATGCAGGATGGCAATCGACCGGATCACCATATCAGAGAACCATGAAGGTTGTCCAGTCAACTCAAGGTTGGCACAACTCAGGTCGCCTCTCTCATCGACCTTGACAGGCCTTCGGTTCCTCGATTACGATATTTTTTAGTACAAAAGCCACTGGAAGGGGCTTGAAGAGGTGCCAAGACTGACATTGAAAATGGCCGAAGAGGCTCTGCAGAAAGAAGTGCACAAACTAGACAAGCGTGTTCAGCTTCTAGCTGTCAACGAAACCAAGAAAAAGGATGCCCTCCGCGTAACGCTGCTCAAAGATGGAAGGACTGGTAGTGCCTCGATCAAGAAGGCGCTTGTGAAGGAGTACCTTGCTGGAGAAAGTAAGGGGAACGAACTGAGAAAAGCACTCGGTAAAGCCGTCAGCCACTTGAGTATAAACTACCGGTAGTCCAAAGTGCACACATGCAGAGTCATAACCGTGATCTTCCTTTCTGCTAGAAGCGACATGTGCGAGACTGGAGATGCCTGAGGGGAATATGCAATGAGCCACGCGTGATTTCCTGCTGGCCCCTTTTCGTATCTCGAAAAGCACATCGCTCGATCCTTCATATGTTCCGGCAAAGCCAAGATTAGACCGTTGTAACAAAACCCACTTGCGGATTTGCACGGTTTCAATTCGGGCTTTGCGTCTTAGCTCCACTATTATTGAAGCTGCCTGCAGTCCCGACAAGTCGGCACAGGGAATGCGCTCGCTGTTGCAGTTCAAAATCGCTTATTAGAATCGATGACACCATTTTTTGCCGTTGTTGCTTGTGTGTTTTTCGGGGTGGTTGCCCTGCAATATATGCTTATCCGTTTCGTGCTTCCAAAGGGGCTTCCCACTGTTGCAAGCAGAGGCCTCTCATTTTTTATCACATCGACCATCAACATCATTCCCTTTATATACATGGGCTCGGGCCGCATCTTTGACCAACTGCCCTGGTGGCATCGAGAGCTTATCATATTTCCGTACGCCATGCTTATCATTGCATCGGCGTTTTCAGGTGCGCTATTTCTGGCTGTCTTGTGTGTAAGCTCGGTTCTGCCTAAGCTGTGTTCTAGGTTTGACACGTCTAGGCGAGACTTTCTGGCAAATTCAGCAAGATTATTCTCAGGAGCTTCTCTCGGTGTTCTGGCCTATGGCGCCTATTATGAGAATAAAACCCCTGAGGTATCGAAACTGGCTCTATCCTATAGAGGGCTCCATCCAGACCTTTGCGGATTCAGGCTTGTCCACATTACAGATATTCACGCTGGGCCATTGATATCATTCGAAACCATTGCAAAGGTCGTGTCCAGAGCGAATGCTCTCAAACCGGATCTGATTGTCCTCACAGGCGATTACGTCAACCACAACCCAGCCTATATTGATGGTTGCCTGAGACTCCTTGACGAACTTGAAGCGCCAGCCGGCGTTTTAGGCGTGTATGGAAATCACGATTACTACACTGGTATAAAAGCCATGAGGCAGGGTTTCTCAAAGACCCGAATATCCATGCTGAGCTATGATCGCCTTGCGGCCAATGGACTAGAGGGCGTGTTGAATATCATAGGGGTGGAAGACCCGGTTTCAGGCTGGGCAACAGACGCCCAATTTGGGGATTTGGGGAAGGTCTCCGAACTGGTTGTTCCCGATCAATTCAACTTGCTGCTTTCTCACAGGCCGGGAATATTCACGGTATGTGGTGATTTGGAAATCCAGCTAACCCTGGCAGGTCATACGCATGGCGGACAGTTGATTGTTCCGGGGGTGGGAGATCGGGGGTTTTCCCTTGCAGGTCTTTTCGTTACCTACACCCATGGTCTTTATGAGTCAGAAAGAGATCGGGAGGTACGGATGTACGTAAGCAGGGGCATAGGCACCATTGTTGCCCCAGTCAGGCTTTTTTGTAAACCCGAAATCGTTGAGGTTACGCTGACAGCAGCTTGAGATTCTGACGCCTCTTTTGTGGGGCCTACGCAGAGGCAGATTGGATTTGATATTTCTTCATCTTGGTTCTGAGTGTCTTGCGGTCGATGCCGAGCAATCGTTCAGCTCGGCTCTTATTTCCCTCCGTGCGTTGAAGGACCTTAATAATGTGTAGGCGCTCCATTTCCTCCAAGCGCAGCGGCTCCCTGGTGAGCATGCTCGACAGCACTGTATTGGAATAGACCAGGTCTTGTGTCGTAATGGTCTTGTTCCGGGCAAAGACCACCAGACGCTCTACAGTGTTTTCCAGTTCCCGAACGTTTCCTGGCCAACTGTATTCCGTCAGTGCTTTCATCGCGTTGGAGGAAAGACCCTCGATCGGCTTCCCCTGTTTCCTACTAAAGTCGACCAAGAAATGATTCGCCAGCAGTGGGATATCTTCTTTTCGCTCTCGCAGGGGGGGCAAGTGAATCGAGACCACATTGAGTCGGAAGAACAGGTCTTTACGAAATAGGCCGTCAGATAGAGCCCTTTGAAGGTTGCGGTTGGTAGCCGATATAATGCGGACATCTACCTTGACCACCTTGTGATCGCCAATCTTGGATATGCGCTTTTCTTCCACAGCCTTGAGGAGTTTAGCCTGGACCTCCAGGTTGATATTGGATATCTCATCGAAGAACAGTGTCCCTCCGTGGGCCATTTCAAACTTTCCATGTTGTGTGGCGTTAGCACCGGTGAAAGCGCCCTTTACATGGCCGAAAAGCTCGCTTTCAAACAGCGTCTTGACCAGAGAGCCACAATCCACCGATATGAAAGGGTGTTCGTGCCGCTTACTCATTTCATGAATTTTGCGAGCTGCAAGCCCTTTGCCCGTTCCGCTTTCCCCCTGAAGCAAAACCGTGCTGTCTGTGGGAGCGACCATGGCAATCATCTCCTTAACCTTGTCCATGGCCAAGCTCTTGCTGATAATTTCTGTCTCGCGGGGCTCCTCTTTGAGACGTTGCTTCAAATAGAGATTTTCGATGGTCAGCCGCCTGTTTCTCAATACTCGGTTAACCAACTTAAGTAGTTCATCGGGCGTAAAGGGTTTGGCGATGAAGTCAAAAGCCCCCAGTTTGATAGCCTGCACAGCAGTCTTAATCGTGCCATATCCCGTGATGATGACAACAATGGCTTCAGGGTCCCGCTCCTTGATTGTGGCTAAGATGCTCAGACCATCTTCGTCAGGCATTTTGAGATCGAGCAGAATGAGGTCGAACGACCATCTGTGAAGCCATTCTATGCCCTGACGGCCACTTTGTGCCAAGGTCACGCTGTGACCGTGACGGCTCAGAGTCTGGTCGCAGGCATCTCGCATAAATGCATCGTCATCTATAACCAGAATATTATAACTTGCTTCCATGAATTCTGGCTCCGTCTAGACACACGCCATCACAGTTATTGCAACTTCGGAGTCTGGGATTGCCCGCCTCCTGTTGAGGATTGCTGGCGCTTCGGAAAGTCCACTCAGAGGGTTAATGAGAAATGTTACACTACAGCGGCTTTCTTACCCATCCGGGCCGGCGCCTCCTTAGCCAAAGGCAAGAGGACGGTAAACGTAGAGCCTTGTTCTCTGAGACTCTCAACAGAGATGGTACCGCGGTGCAGTTCCACGATCCCCCGACTGATTGAGAGGCCCAGCCCGGTTCCTTTGACTCTTTTCTTGGTGGTGTAAAAGGGTTCAAAGATTCTTTCCATGTGTTCATTGGCAATGCCCCGGCCCGTGTCTGAACACTCGATTCGCACGTGGTTCTTATCATCAACAAACTCAGTCCGCAGGGTCAGGGTCCCTTTCCCTCCCATTGATTCTCCTGCATTAATGATGAGGTTCATGAAGAGCTGTTCCAGTTTATTTTCGTCCCCTTCCACCTGCGGTAAGTCGGGGTCGAAAAGGTTCCGAATCGAAATGCCTTTCAACAGGATATGGTCTTCCATAAATCCCATAACATTACGAAGAACCTGATTGACTTGAACGGGGCCCATCTG
>JBFEUB010000212.1:0-5769 GCA_041547605.1 Desulfobacteria bacterium | reverse complement strand
CCCTCTCGATACCTATTCAAGATGCTATGATAGAAATGGCCCCAGAAACCACTTTCCACGTCAACTGTACGAAACCACCCCCCGTTTTCGCCATCGGTCCAGGTGGTAATGAGTGCCGGGAAATCACACCACTTTGTCCGTTCGTAGACCTCATGTTGAAACCAGCCGGGATCAAGTCCCGACTCCTGAGCGTTGGATAGTTCACGGTCTCTCGGAACAACAATGATCTCCGCCCCATCGTAACGGGCAACATATGGCCGGTAGCGGAGTTCTTCCCACCGCATCTCACGCTTCGGTCTGATATACCAACAGTCTACGATCACGTACTGGTACCCGTGGCGTTTCAGCATAGGGATCATTTCCATACAAAATCCCATTTCAGGCGGCCAAAAACCCTGGAACTTCTCTTGACCCAGAAGATGTCTGCCCAAGCCTATCCACCAGGATGTCTGGGCATCCCAATCAGCTGGGGGAATCAACGGATAAACAGGATGATAGAGCCCCGTTCCGAGAAACTCAATGTTCGCCTGCCTGTACCGATTCAGAAAATCTTCTATGTTGACCACGTCGTGAAAAGTCTCCTGTGTGGCGGGGTCTTCAAATTGTTTAAGTAGGGTACCTGAAAAACTCATGTGCAGCCTAGCTACGTCTTGGTAACCTTCTAACATGCGGGTGGGGCGATCGTAACTCCATAGGATCTGTCTGGCCTCCCAACGTTCATCTGAGTTGTGCAAGTCAATAAGGTTCCCGAGCGGCTGGTGCATGTTGAGTCCTAAAGCGTGGTATACTTCGGCCATCATGAATGTCCTTTCAATGAATGGTATGAGCCACAAAACCTTTTCCGTTTCCGAAATATGAAGAGAACGGAGAGATGTGTCAAGCAAAATGCAACTATGATACGTGCTGGTTGAACGTAATCAAGCTGAGTAAGGAAACCTACGGCCATACCTTCATTTAAATTACCTTTACATAATCTCGAAATCAATGAAATTGAACATTGTGCATGGTGCTTATCAGTTCGGGGCATCGCAAGGAATTCTTGATTTAGTCTACGAATGTGGAGTTGGGCGTGTTCAAGAACTTAGTCTCACCACAGCTATCTAACAGACAGGATGAGACCTTAACCCTGGCTCCGGATTCTCTGTCACCTCTTCGGTTCGGAGTGTGCCTCATGGGCAAGAGGAAAGAGCATAGAAAACATAAGCGATTCCAGGCCCAAAAAGGGATATTTGTTGGAGTCGGTCCCTATTGCAACAAAGTGGGTCGACTCAGAGACATCAGCATGGACGGGCTTGCGTTTCGTCATATCGGCACCGGAGATGTGTCGGACGGATCATATGTAGACATATTTATGACCGAAAGTGACTTCTATCTGGGTCGGCTGCCGATTAAGATCATTTCAGACGTCGAGATACTTGATGAGACACCTACAGTTTCCACGACCATGAGGCGATGTCGTCTAAGGTTTGGCAAGCTCATGGATCAGCAGCGGGCAAAGCTGCGAGAGCTCATTGAAAGCCACACCATAGGTGAGGCGTAAGCCAAGTCCATATTTGCTTGTCAAAAAGCAGGGTCACACACATGGAACAAGAACTTGAAAAAAAGCTCAAGGAGGCCATAGACGATCTAAAATGCCCGAAGGATTTAAAATGCTGTACAGAGGGGCTTGAGAAGCTCTGCCAAGCACAGGATATTGGAATGGACATGTTTCTAAACTGCTTAGAGGAACATCCCCTCGAATGTATGTTCGCATTCCCGTTTGGCGATTCGCATTTCTGCAGTTGCGCCCTGCGTGTTTACATTGCTAAGAAATTGAATAAATAACACGGCTTTGTGCCTATCCGTTACCCTTACCTGAAATGTGATAGTGTCACCTCCTTGACCTGCCCCCACATTATGTACCACTTTTTAAGTTAGAGTTTGACAGGGTGGGCGACTCATTCTGAGGCCAAAGTTAGAGATATGAGTTGGATACTGTAAGTTTTTGGGCCTCTATTTTTCAGACATAATATGGCACTATCGGGCAGAGCCAATCCTAGCCCCGCCCTTGCTCCTTGATGATTTGAACACACCTAAAGATCTGAAGGATCAGCAGATGCAGGAACATCAGAATCTGAACCCCAGATGCCCTGTTATGGTATATCCATTCAGGTTAGCTTCTAATACTATTGGAATGCCCAGTACAGTGTCTTCAGCCTTAAGGTACCTATGAAGAAAGGAGGCTAATGTTTTAGGAATTATCATCAGGTAAAATGACAATACAAAGAGGAGGATATGGATCATTATTAAAGCGAAACCTTAAGAAGGTGATTTGAATGGCAACTAATATGAAAGGAGTGACCTGTAGCGAACGCAACGGGACCCTGTCCTATTATGCAGGGGTAGAGGGGGTCGGCGTGTCTATTGTGGCAAGGGTGACGAGCGCCTGAAGCTGGCTGAAGCTGCCAAGGCGAAAGAGATTGCCAAGCGGTATGAGAACCACGAAATCAATGCCGGGTTGAAGGTCAAGGAAGTTGACCTAAAGACTGTGAAGGACCTGTCAAACTGGTATATGACCATCCCAACAGTTCATGAGCAAAGAAGTTACACCCGCAAGGTTTATGCTGTTAAGTACCTACTGGCTTATTTTGGCAAGAACCCAGTTCATGCAGCCGAGGCAGACGAGCAGGAGAGTTACAGGAAATGGCGCAGAGATCAAGGGGCAGCCAATGGCACTATAGATTATGAAATTGCTGTGTTGAGTGCCATGTATCACGAAGCAAGGAAATGTAAGTAGGTTGATGCCTATGCTATGCCAGAACAGTTCATCATCAAAGGCGAAAAGAATCCCCGCAGGCCAATAACCGATGAAGAATTTGAGAGGCTGGTAAGTCACGCTGATGACGATTTCCGTGACGTTCTGATATGTGCCCATGAATCAGCCATACGGTCAAGTGAGATAGCAAAACTGACAACAGGACAAGTGCATCTGAAGGTGAGACATATCTCTGGCAGAAGAGTTGACTACATTGACCTTGGGATATTTGACGCGAAGATAGGAGCAAGGCAAACTGTGCCCGTGCGCGCGAGGCTTAAGGAAGTCTTACAGAAACGACTTGAAAACCTTGATCCCGAGGACCCTGTGTTCACAGATCAGTTAGGCGCATACAAAAACATTCTCATCTCAAAAAAGATGAAGCAGGTTTGCGAAAGGGCAGGGGGCCAGCACGGAGACAACCTGTTGAACAAGAAAGGTGAGCGTGTGGGGGGTGGTGTTTCATTGTTTGAGGCATACTAGAACGTAAAAATGGGTTGAAGCAGGTTTTTCAGATGAGATTATCAGACGTGCGACAGGTCACAAGAGCCAGGCATACCAGCAGTATATCAAGCTGAACCCGTCAGTGGTCATGAAACTCGTGGAAGGAGAACGGTACAAAAACGGCACAAAAGTCGCGCAAATCCTTACTGGATAAAGAATGTAAATCTATTCAATGTACATTGTTTAGAGGAGAGATGCCAGTATGAAGCCCAGACTCATATCTGCCTTCTTATTTTCTAAACCAGCCCTTTGGCCGCTGCAATCTGTTGTACGATCTGCGCAAAGGCGACCGGGTCGCGACCCTTGCGGCCTGCCCCTAACCCATCCACATCCGGCGACGCCAGCAGGCTCTTGGCATACTCCGGCGCCACGCTGCCACCGTAAATGATGCGGACCGATTCTGCCGCCTCAGCCCCGTATGCCTGTCCGGTCCAGAGCCTGATTAAGGAGCAGCCGGCTGCCACATGATCGGCTGGGGCGGGTTCTTGTGCTCCGATGGTCCACTCTGGTTCGTAGATCACGGCCGCCTGACCTGCCTGGGCAGGGTTACAGCCTGCAAACAAATTGGGTAGCCGTGCCGCCAGCGCTTGCTCGGCCTGACCCCGCTCTTTTGCCCCTTCTCCTATCAAAAGGACGGGCCGCAGCCCGGCCCCAAACGCGGCGTGCATTTTTTGGTTGACGTCCGCATCGGTCTCGCCGGTTCGACGGCGAATCTCCCAATGGCCCAGCATGACCCATCGGCAACCACTGTCGGCCAGAAGCGGGGCCGAGATTTCACCGGTGTGGCTGGGGCCAGGTAATGCGCACAGGTTCTGGGCTCCCAGGTCAATTGGAGAGTGGGCCAGGGCCTTGGACAAGACGTAAAGGGCAGTGTATGGCGGACAGAGGACAATCTGAACGGACTGCGCAAGACTCCCGACAGCAGGGCGGAAGTCCTGTACAAAAGAGAGGCTTTCTGTGACGGTCATCGCCATTTTCCAGTTGGCTATGGCAAATGGCTTACGACGCAGTGGATCCTCCATCAAGCTAATGATCTATCGGGTTAGATCTCGATAGGCTGTTGCTCGATTCGCCGGAGCAGCAGTGGATAGTCCTTAACTCCGCAACAGAATTATTCCGACATACCACTTTTAACCGGCAAACGTATTCCGCATGTTCATGATTACGTGAACAAACAGATTTTGAATCCTTGGCGTATTTCAAAAAGTCTTCGGCAGCATGTATAATAACGCCATCCAGAAAATCATCTTCTGTGAACTTCATCATGTCCACGGTCATCTTGCATGCAATAAACTGAACGCCTTCGATTCTTGCCATTTCCTGAACATCCGGAAGGGCAGGGATTTGAGCCTTCTCCATTTTGTCCTTCATCATCCATGTGGCAAGGGCAAACATGCCGGGTATTGCTCCCATGAACCCAGGAGGCTGGATGTTATGAATGCAGCCGTCTCCTTCTGACCTGTTTCGGATTGGTTCTGATTCATCTCGATGTGTCTTCTTTCTGTGGTTGTATATTGATGGACCCTGCCAACGAGATGGGGTGGGGCGCTCGATAAGGAGTGCCTCCCTTTTCATACCTCAGCTTGTCAATGCGTGGCGAAACGAGGGGGTATTGGCGCGTCGGCGACTTGATACAGGGAGCTTCAACAAACCGAATAGAATCAGCATCCGTAATAATATCTAACGCTAACATCTCATCTAACACATTGTCAAAACAAAAGACATGGACTCGAGCTGACGACCCTGCACATTCTCAGCGCAAAGAACGGCATCTGGATTACCAATACACAGGGGGGTGAAGTTTCAGGGTACCACTTCGCCAAGATCTCCAAAGATTGAATTCAAGGTGAGGGCGGTCGTCGGTTGTGAGAACCGCATCTTGTGGAGGCGCAGGTAAGGGGATGAACCCCTGAAAATACGTTGCCGGGATGTCATCCCATTCTCTCAAGTCGTGTGCTACTATTGGTATCGACAGGCGTTGCCGAAATTGCTCCTCATGAACCTTATGTTGAAAGTCGCCCAGTTGTCCACACCTGATACGGTGAAGATCAAGTACACCTGCAGGGTATGCACCCCGAATGCAGATGGGCCTCTTCGCATAGTCATCAACTGTTTCGCAAGATTTTCCAGCAAGACTGCACGTGACAGCAGTCGTGCACAAAAACTGGATCGGGGATCACTTGTGCTCCTTGTTCCGCTGCTTTGAAGATTCCTCTCCAATTATTCTGATCAAGGCCTGTTGGGCCTGTTTTCTCACATGCCTGTCTTCATCTTCAAGTGCCGCCCTTAAAGGTTCTATGGCCCGTTTGTCTCTGATTTTACCCAGGGCTTCGGCAGCAGAGCCTCGAACTGCTGCATCCTGGTCTTTCAGGGCTGAAACCAAGGGCTCCACGGCTTGCCGATCCCCTAAGCTTCCTAACGCTGTTGCTGACTGACTGCGGACGTTCCAATGTGGATCCATCAACACCGTT
>JBFEUB010000211.1:0-5822 GCA_041547605.1 Desulfobacteria bacterium | reverse complement strand
GGCTTGAACAGAACCACTGCGTGCGCGATTTAGCCAGGAGAATTCAAAAATCCTAAAATTGCACACCCACAAGTGAGCCAAATAGTATTTTCAATTGTCATCTATTCTTATCGGAACGTTATTCTGACAACCGCTATAATATTGAAGATAATGGGAGAGACTGTCGAAAAAGTCGAAATAGAGCATTTTAGCTGTCCTCGCCTATAGTAAAATCAGCCACTTACTAACTGCGAAAAGCCTCAGAATCATGGCTTTGAGGGTTTTTCGACAGTCTCGGAAGCAATCTCTAGTTTTGGAATCTTTAGAGGAAACAACATACATTATTCAATGTCCATCTTCCTACTAGCTCCACCCTTTCATCCAAGACCACCTATTCTTAGCAAGCATTTAAAAAGGGTTGACTTTTTTTCTATTTTATGTATTCTGTCATCAGTAACCTGGCGCAGTGTGTGTTGGCCTTGTATATTTCCTTCTGAGCCCCCCGACCTATTTTCCCATACCCATTTTCGTGTTTTAAATTCCACCTGGGCCGGGGCATTTCAAACCCTCTCACCAGTCCACGAAATGGACAAGGACAAAGACCAGAAAACATAAGCGGTTCCAGGCCCCAGAAGGTCTTTTCGTAGGAGTCGGCCCTGAAAACACGAAAGTGGGCCGAGTCAGCGATCTGAGCATCGGAAGATGAGAAAATGAAGTGGATCTCGACAAAATCAGCTCTGCTATTGCTCCGTTTCTTGCGAGGTGTCTCCGGTGTTTCAGGAATCGAATACGCCATGCTGGTGGCGGTTATTGTCCTCACCTCAGCAGTCGCTTTCTATCACCTCGGTGACTCACTGAAGGACGTATTTGCTCAAATCGCTCCTAAGACACCAGTCGTCGCCTCGAATGACGATATGGGTGACGCCGGCGGCAACGGCAATACGGGGGGCGACACTATTGTTGATACCGGTGGCCACATGAGCGGCATTACTGGTGGCAATACTGATAGTGAATCTTTGCGCTCCGTTGCTGGTTCTAGTGTCGACTCTGGCCACAGCCCCTTTAATGTCGGTTGGACCCGTGGTGGCGGTTCTGGTGACATCGGCGCCGGTGGTCGCACTGGCGGCAGACCTGGCTCTGGCAGCCATGGGTCCACCACGGTTGGCACCTCTGGCAGTGGTGCAAGTGCCGGCGACTCTGGGGGGGCTGGTGGCAACTCGGGGGATATGTCGACACCAGCTGGCACCTTTAGGGATAGAGGCATCGGCAGTCGCTTGATCGCTCGCGCTGATATTGGTCACGTTGGCTCTGGCGATATCTCGACATCTGGTAGCCACGGTCGTGACAATGACATCGGTGGCGGTGGAATTCGCCCTGACTCCATTGCAGGGGACTCCACTAGTGGCGGCGACCCTGACGGCATGTCAGCCGGTGAGACCGCCTCTGAAGGTTACTGGACTCGGAACAACAACTTCCTATGGCTTTCTGTTTTTGGGCTGACAGGCCTGGCGGCTTGTTTGCCACTTCTCTATTACATCAGGAGAAGACACCCTGAACCCGCAGTTATGCTCCTGCTCGGCTGTGGCCTAGTGGGTCTTGCGAGGTTCGTGAGGAAGTTCAAAAAGTAAACCCACATTCATTTCTCAAAGACCTGAGACAGGGCCAATCTTGACCCTACCTTTGCTGTGACCATTTCTTGTGTTTGCCTTGTGAGACCCCGATCTTATAGTAATGCCATATCTCTTCCCCCTTGACTGCTGAAATCCTTCCGATAGCAGTTTCGTATCTTTAACTGCTGATGCTGCCTCCGATCAAACGACCGTGACAAGAAAGTATGCGCTGTGTTCGAGGCCACCAATCCGTCAAGATAATGGTCAACCGGAGCCCTCGAAGCAGGAGCGGCCTTATCAAGATTTCATGACCTATCCTTGAGACCCCAGTCCGCCAGGATCACCCGTTAGCTGTGATTTGATCCACCTATCGCAAGTTCTGGAAGCCTTGATCTCTCAAGGTTCTGTAACTTATCTAAAATTTTTGCGATTCAACCAAATGTAAAGGCATCAAGAGTTGGGACACACCCCAAGAAGCACTTTTTCGTCGCGAAACCGCTTTCGATATGTGTTGGAGATCGTACCCTTCCGAAGATTTGGGAAGTTGGCAAGAGATCAAAACTAATCTTTCACCGTTGTCAGTTGCCTGTTCTTTTTGAGATCAAGAATTGATAAGAAGAAAAAATGAAAAACAAAAAGCCCAGCCGAACCGCATTGAAGGTTGCTCTGAATGTTATTACTTTGGGGGCGAAACCGGGAATGGAAAAAATCCTTCCTCCCGGAATTGTGGAAGCCACTGAGAAACTACTCATTACCGCAGGCTCAGCGAGAGCAACTTCAGTTCGATGGGCACGTTCTCAACGAATGGTCTCTGTCTACAAAGCCTTCGACTGGATGCTACCGGGACAATTTGAGGCTTTTGCCCACAGAAAAGCATTCTGCGAGCGCCAGGTAAAGGATGGTATTGGTGCTGGCGCTACCCAGATCCTTGTTTTGGGGGCTGGTTACGACACGATGGGGTGGCGGTTGGCACCGCAGTTTTCTGGCGTGAACTTCTTTGAAATTGATCAGCCGGCGACAGCCCGCCTCAAGGCTAGAGGAATAGAGGCGATGGGGCAGCCGGAGAATCTCTGCCTGATCGCGGAAGATCTCGCCAAACAGAAACTGGAGGATGTTCTAAAGACCAACGAGTCATGGGACCGGAGCGCACGAACGGTCACCGTAGCTGAGGGCCTTGTGATGTACCTGCCTCCCGAAGCGGTCCGGGATTTGTTTTGTCAATGTGCTGCAATCGCTGGTGTCGGCAGCCGGGTGGTCTTCTCCTATATCCCTACCGGTGCGGATGGTCGGCCCGATGTCGGTCGATGGACGGGTTTGATGCTGTGGCTTCAGAAGATAATTGGAGAGCCATGGATCTGGAGCATACGACCCGAGAAACTTGGCAGTTTTCTGAAAGAAACAGGATGGACAAACTCACCAGAACTAGTGGGAGAATCACATAGGCACGGTGTAGAGTTTTTTGTGTTGCAACAACATGAGCATGCAGCGTAAATAGATGATTTTAAACATAGCTATTGTACAGATGAGAAGAGGGAGCATAACAAGTCAATCCATCTGACCCTCACCCCACGTTGTGCAGCCATATCGGCTTTGCAGGAGGAAAGTCTTGGCAAGGGGCGTGTTCAAGATCGAGCTATGGACTCGCTCATTAAAGGTGGCAAACATGGAAAGCGAAATTGTGCAAAACTTACGACCAGAATTCGATCCGGTGGCAGTCGTTTGGAGTGATACCATTCCTGGCGATGCACTACAGTTCAAGAGTGGCAAATTTGGTTGCGCTCTCTATCTATTCGCCGAGGCCGCCAGACGCGGAAAGATTGCCGGCGGCAGTCGCGACAGCATAACATGTAACGGAGGGCGAGCTGCTTTAGGTCTTGGCACCGATTTCGATGCATCCGATGAACAGTTAGACCGTTATGCCGCTTTGTTCAGCAAAGGACTTAAATCCGCAAAAAATCGAGCAGCCTACCAAGCCTGGATGGAGGCCGCGTCCAAGAAGTGGCGGGCTTTGTACGAGTATGGCGAGCGTAGGCACTGCAGTGCAGAGCTGGCCAAGGAGTGGATACTTCATGGCTTACCGCGCTACGATATTCCGTACAAGTACGTTCTATTCAAGCCCTTGAGCCGCACCGCTGCTGACGAGAATGTGCGCGCCGTCATCTTCCCGGCAAGTCCGGTTGAGCTTTCGGGTCTAGTCACACTTGCAGGGTCGGTAATGCCAGGGACCGACCCTGTCCAAGTACCTCAAGGTGCAGACTGCAACAGCATTACCGCTTTCGCCTATGCCCAGGCCGACCTGGCTGAGCCCAGGGCAGTGCTGGGTATGCTGAGTGTCGATGGCCGAGAGGTAATGCGCAAGCGGTTCCGGGATGACACTCTGACGCTCACTTTACCTGTGCCGCTTTTCCAGCGCATGGAACAGGAGGCAAACGACTGCGTCTTCCAAACGCCGTCATGGAAGCGCTTGGCCAGCAGATAAGGAGTCACAAGTCTTTTCTGATGCCTATTATGATTTCTTTACTGCACAACAAATGAATTCAGCGGACCCAAAGGGACGGGCCGCTGATTTACCCGCTCGGTTAGGAAAAAATGAAGAATCCGTGGTTAAATATACCTGTCGATGATTACGAGGGCCACATGGGTTCTCCGGCAGTAGCCCAGCTGCAAACGCTCAGCGAACTGTTTGCAGCTGTTTTGGCGGACTTCCGCCCGAATTCTGTCGCTGTTTTCGGCTGTGCTACCGGCAACGGATTTGAACATATCGATTCGGGGGTCACAAAACGAGTCGTAGGCGTTGACATCAATCCAACCTATCTGCAGGCTCTCCAGAAGCGTTTTTCGCCCAACCTTCCGAACCTTGATTTGAGAGAACAGGACTTCGCGTCGCCAGGGTTTTCCATCTCGCCGGTGGAGATGGCATTCGCCGCTCTGGTGTTTGAGTACGTTACCATTGATCATGCCGTTCGGAATATCAGTAACAGCCTTGTTTCTGGAGGAATTTTGGTCGCTGCTCTGCAGCTTCCCAGCACAATTGCCGGCTCGGTGACCAAGAGCAAGTTCAGCAGCCTTGAGACACTGGGTGCAATCATGACGCTTGTGGTTCCTGACAATTTTACTCATGTCTGCTCCGCAAACGGACTTGATTTGGAGAGAGAACGGACGATCCCGCTGAAACAGGGGAAAGCCTTCTTTGTGGGGTATTACAGAAAAGGAGCCGAACAAGCGCGTGCAGCAGACGCGGATAAACCGCGTCGCTGACGCGGTGGGTTAGAGCAAGGAGATAAAATATGGAGTATTCAATCAGCCCAATAGCGACTGAAGATCGCGAACCATAATTGATATTTTCACGGCTGGTACACGTAATACAGTACATTGAAGTTTCACCGTTTGCATTGCAGCTAAGGAGGAATACTGTATGTCCCGACTGAAAAATCCTATGGAAATCTTTAAGTTACTCGACAAATCAAATTGCAGGGAATGTGACGAGGCGACATGCCTGGCCTTTGCTGCCGCAGTGTTCAAGGGCCAAAGACGACTTAATGAATGCCCGCATCTGGACAGCGATATTGTTGAGTGGCTTGGTGAGGAAGTAGAAAAGCGGGCACCGATTGACCAGGACTTGAACGAATTGGTGGCCCAGTTAAAGAGGAAAATTTCCACCACGGATCTGTCTTCAGCAGCGCAGAGACTGGGGGCGGCATTTTCTGATGATATACTGACGATTAAGGTGCTCGGTAAGGACTTTAGTGTTGATTCAAAGGGAAACCTTTCATCTGATATCCATGTACATCCTTGGGTAACGATACCCATACTCAGCTATATCATAGATGGTGCCGGAACCCCTGTGTCAGGGAAATGGGTTCCATTTAGGGAACTGAAGAACGGAAAGACGTGGTACCGGCTTTTTGGGCAGAGGTGTGAAAAGCCTTTAAAGAAAGTCGCCGATACCTATACGGATCTTTTTGAGGACATGATACACATTTTTAACGGAACACAAGTGCAGAATCATTACGCCTCTGATATTTCACTCGTTTTGTGGCCTCTGCCAAAAGTGCCAATGCTGATTTGCTACTGGGAGCCAGAAGACGGACTTGAATCCAGCCTGAATGTCTTTTTCGATTCAACAGCAGAAGATAATCTCAACATTGAATCTATCTATGCTCTTGGCAGTGGGCTTGTGACGATGTTTGAAAAGATCGCTTTGAGACACGGCATACTAGAAGATTCTGGTAG
>JBFEUB010000210.1:0-5826 GCA_041547605.1 Desulfobacteria bacterium | reverse complement strand
TGAAAAAGAAGGAATGACTAAAATAAGGCTGAAACGAGGTGCTGTTTCCAGGGTGACTATGATCACCCACAGCCTTGGAGTAATGATCAGGCCCGCCCAACCCTCTTCATGGACTCCTTCAGTACGCGGTATAATTCTTCATGCTCTGCTATGGACAGCTTCAAAAACCTTTCGAATTCATCTATATTCTCCAGGTTCAATACTAAGTTTACGCTCTTATTAAAAGCCGTCATGCTGTCACCAGTTCCAAAGCCGTTCCCCAGAAGGACAACAAAAATATTGCGGCGCGTGCTTGTGGGGAGCTGAGATAGGTATCTCAACACGTAGTTTGACTCAGGATCACTCCCATCAAAGCCTTCATTTAGGATAATTAAGTCAAAGTTGTGGAAGCGTAAGAACTTCACCGCGTCTCTGATCGATTCTACGTCCGTGATATTGTAGTCCATCCCCTGGAGGACAGAATGTATCTTTTCTCTTACCGCATCATCCTGCTCACAGATCATGGCCGTCTCGACCCCTTCCTCCAAAAAATCAAAGGGTTTCAGGGCCGCGTCATAGGTATCCGAGGCCATGTCCTCCATTATAGTCTGGAGGCCTGCGCTCGGTGTTCCTGCCTGAGCACCGCGTGTGTCAACCTCCATCTTACTCTCGCATTTTGGGCACTTAAGGGAAATCACCTGGCCTGCTGGCAGCTTGTCATCAGGAATCTTGAATTTGGCCTTACAACTTCCACACTGGACCTCCATGATTACCCCCTGTCATTGTAATATCATCCCCGCAACAAACTCTATTGAATTCCGCGCTGCAAACCTCCGAAGGAGAATTCATCAGGGATGCAAACTTAACCAGTAGCATTTCATGCTTCTTTGTTTTGCGGCTAACGACCGCTTAACAAAACCAGCTACTGCGCAGGTCGTTATTTGGGCGTTCGCTTATTCTGTCGTCCCGATTCGTCAGGACCAGAAATCCGCGGACTTCTGTTGTCCACGTTCGATGAAAATGCCTTTTAGTAAGGTTCGTCCTGCTTCCGACCATACTGTGAATCGACTTCTAGCTCTTCTATATCGGTCGTTTTCTCTCCACGCATGGCCTTTACCCGGTCAATACCTCGGCCTACCACCCCCCGCCGTGAGGCGAAGCTCAAGGCAGTCTCCTCCGTGATAAGACCCCTTTCATAAAGCCCCACGATATGCTGATCAAACGTGGTCATTCCAAAGGCCGTACCAGCCTCAATAATGTCATAAAAGGTCTTTCCTTCGGACTCACCGTGCAGAATTGCGTCTTTCACCCTCAAGCTGGTGCCCAAGATCTCAAAGGTAGCCACGCGTCCACCTCCGACTTTGGGTAGAAGCCTTTGGCAGACAATCCAACGAACCGTATCAGCCAATCGGATACGGATCTGATTTTCCTCCTCAGTACTAAACATGCCAAGGATTCGATTGATTGTCTGGCCCGCATCCACGGTGTGGAGGGTCGTAAAAACCAGGTGGCCAGTCTCCGCTGCAGTCAATCCGATTTCCACAGTTTCCCTGTCGCGCATCTCCCCCACGAGGATGACTTTTGGGGCCTGTCTGAGGGCTGCACGCAGTCCATTGGCAAAGGAATCAAAGTCCGCCCCGAGCTCCCGCTGATTAAATGTTGCCGTCTTGTGGGGATGCTGAAATTCCACAGGATCCTCTAATGTTATCACGTGAACTGCCTTTGATTCATTAATGGCGTTCAGAGTGGCTGCAAGTGAGGTTGATTTCCCGGTTCCTGTCGCCCCGGTCACCAAGACAATGCCGTTTCTCTCCTCCACGATCTTAAAGAAGGCCTCAGGGAGCTCCAGCTCCTTTATCGTCGGAATCTTGGGCTCCAGTTTGCGCAAAGCCACAGAATAATGGCCTCTTTGAGAAAAAATATTGACGCGAAAACGCGCCTTGCCAGGAAGTTCATATGATAAGTCACATGAACCGTCGCTCAGAAGCATTTCGGTCAGACGTCTGTCCCGATTAATGAGGTTCAGAGCAAGGACCTCTGTTTGAAAGGGCGTCAAATCATTAAACTGGGGCTCCATATCAACCGGTCTCAAAACGCCATCGCTTTCCACCTGAAGTGGTCTACCCACGGTAACATTCAAGTCAGACACCCTCTTGTGGGAATCAAGCATCTTAGTCAGAATATGATCTATCACGTGTCTTTTCATGGCGTTTTCCCCCGTGATGCACAATCAAAAAAAGTGCAAAAACCTGCAAAAAGAAAATACCAAATCACTACACTTCCGTAAAATCTGCAGGTGGTTTCCTTAATAGGGGGCGGAATCTAGTTTTTTCATTGGCCTTCGCATACGCCTCATCTGGACTGATCCAACCCTTATTGTACAATTCCATGAGCGCATCGTCCAAGAGCTGCATGCCGTATTTCTTACCCGTTTGTATCATGGAGGGGATCTGATAGGTCTTGGCCTCTCGGATCAAGTTACGCACCGCTGGCGTGGCAACGAGGATTTCCAGGGCACAGCAGCGACCCTTTTTGTCCACCCGCTTGCAAAGGGTCTGGGATATCACGGCTCTTATTCCGTCCGCCAGGGTGGATCGTATCTGATCCTGTTGTTCGGACGGAAAAACCTCAATCACGCGGTCTACGGTCTGATATGCGCTGGTGGTATGCAGCGTGGCAAAGACAAGGTGTCCAGTAGAGGCTGCTTCAATGGCCAGGGAGATCGTTTCAAGGTCTCGCATCTCACCTACCAGGATAATGTCCGGATCTTCACGAAGAGCTCCCCGCAGCGCAGCTGCAAAAGATTTTGTATGAGTGCCCACCTCTCTGTGATTGACTATACAAGCTTGGCTCTGATGGACAAATTCAATTGGGTCTTCAATCGTAATAATATGATCTCTTCGTTCCTTGTTAGCCTGGTCGATAATGGCTGCCAGGGTTGTGGATTTACCACTCCCTGTGGGCCCAGTGACCAGAATCAGGCCTCGGGGAAGTGAAGCCATTTTGGCTATGACGGCTGGCAGGCCTAGCTGTTCACACGTAGTGATCTCATTGGGAATTTCTCTAAAAACGGCGCCAATGCCAACCCTTTGCATAAAAAAGTTTGCCCGGTAGCGGGCAAGTGCAGGAACCTCATAACCAAAATCCACATCCCCCGTCTCTTCAAATACCTTGATTTTGTCCTCGGGTGTAATCTCGTAAAGCATTTTTCTGAGATCCTCATTATCGAGGACTTTGTACTTCACTCTCTCCATGTCACCGTGAATGCGGAGCACAGGTGGCTGACCCGCAACGAGGTGGAGGTCTGATGCACTTTGCTCGTGCATCAATTTGAAAAAAGCATCGATTTTGGCCATGAGACTTTCCCTTTACCTCCCTTTCAGATATTTCAATTTCTCTTCAGATATCTTTTCGTCATTAATTGCTTCTGTACTCATATCCAAAAGCTTTCTATGGGCCTCAAGGATCGTTCCGAGCTCAACTTCAAGTTGCATGCGCTGCCTTTTAAGTTCTGAGATATCCTCGTGTAGTTGGGTAAGCCGGTTGTGAGCAGTACTCAACATCTTCTCAGCCTTCATTTCTGCTTCGGCTACGACGAGTTCAGCCTCCTTTTCAGCATTTTTCCTCATGTCTTCAAGCGCTTTTTGCGCATTGACCATCGCCTCCTTAAATGCCTTTTCTCGATCTCTATATTCCTGAATTTCGCGTTCCAACCGTTGAAATTCTTTCCGCTGATTGTCGTTTTCCGCTATCACAGTCTTGAAGGCATCCGCTATCCGTTCCAAAAAACTATCTACCTCGCTCACATCAAAGCCCCGAAAGCGAATGCGAAACTGCTGCTGCTGAATGTCTGCTGGAGTGATCTTCATAAGTGTCACCACCTCTCTTGAGTCATTGCAACAATGGTGTAGCCAATCTCATCAAGCTGTTTACTAGAAACATGCGCAAGAACATGATGACGAACAATACGACTATAGGAGAAAGGTCGATACCCGTGAACCCGAAGGGAAGCCATCTCCGCACGGGGTAAAGTACCGGTTCGGTCACATTGTGGATAAACCGCACAATGGGATTATATGGATCAGGACTCACCCATGAAAGTACAGCCCGTGCAATGATAACCCACATATAGAAGATTAAGGCATAATTCAAAACTGTGGCGAGTGCGCTCAGAAAATAGCCAAGAACGAACATGACTCCCCTTCACTAGGCACAACAAAACCGTTCACCCTTCTGCCGCACCACCTCACGTTACGACCTCTGTTTACTGGCCTGCAAAGCCCTATAATGTGTGATTGAATCTCCCTGCAGTCCCGACAAGTCGGAACAGGGAATGCGCTCGCTGTTGCAGTTCAAGGTCCTTAGAATTTTGAAATATTGACGATTGCAACTGAAAAGTCAAGATATTTCGTTCAAGCCCGTTGACATGTATATGCTGATGGCGTTAATAGATTACCATTCGGTAACACCCCGCACAAGGCTCCACGCTGAATGAATTCCGAATACGTCGTGGCTTTCCAGTGCGGCCTGCAACATAAGATTTCCATTTTGCCTTGAACTTTATCCATGTTTTGAGATAGCTAGTTTTCATCCATACATGGCCCTTTTGTTGACCAGCAACGCTTCGCACCCGATGAGGTGCGTTCTCCGCGGGTTTGCGCCTTCGGCTGGTAAAAAGGCCGTCTGCTGAGTACCACCTTCCCGTCATGTATGGATGGGCACCAGCTCCGTTTATTCGTGTCGTGTTTAACACTACGAGGAGAATATTATGAAAAGGCTAAGCAAAAAGATCGGATTTATTGGCTCAGGAAACATGGGAGAGGCCATGATCAATGGCCTGATCCAATCAGGCCTATGTGAACCCACCGAAATCTGGGCAAGTGATGTAAGAGAGGCACGGCTTCGTCAACTAAACGATACTTATGGAATAAACATTACGGAAGAGAATGCGGAGGTTTTTGACGCGGCGGATGTTGTGATTCTGGCGGTTAAGCCTCAGGACATGGATGAGGTCTTAGAACGTTTAGCCAGCTCTTTTCCTCACACGATAAAGGGAGTAAAGCTCCTTATCTCGATTGCCGCGGGTTTTCCCATCAAAAGGATCGAAGGCCACCTGTATACCCCGCTGGATGAAAATACAAAGGGACTTCTTCCCATAGTACGCGTGATGCCTAACACGCCAGCCTTGGTCCTTGCCGGCATGGCAGGCATGAGCGGCAACCAATATGCGAAAGAGTCCGACCGAAGCAACGCACGCGCGATTCTGGAAGCTATTGGTAAAGTAATTGAATTTAAGGAGGAAGACCTGGATGCGGTCACCGCCCTCAGCGGGTCAGGACCCGCTTATATCTTTTACGTCATAGAGTCGCTAGTGGAAGCTGGCGCCGGGCTTGGACTCAGGCCCTCTCATGCCCTGAGTCTCACGCTTGAGACCGTCAAGGGGTCTGTTAAGCTTTTGGAAGAAACCGGTGAAGCGGCCGCATCTCTTCGAAAAAAGGTAACTTCCAAGGGTGGTACCACGGAAGCAGCTCTCGACATCCTGGACAGCCACAATGTCAAGATGCATCTCATGGAAGCGATCCGAGCCGCTGCTCAGCGATCTAAGGAATTGAGCACATTAGAATAGTTCTCGGAATACGTTCCGATTGATGGAGCTCTCATGGCTTCCCGCCCGTTGGTGAACGGAACATTACTCGGAAAATCTATAGCGGTTGTCAGAATAACGTTCCGATAAGCATAGATGACAATTGAAAATACTATTTGGCTCACTTGTGGGTGTGTAATTTTAGGATTTTTGAATTCTCCTGGCTAAATCGCGCACGCAGTGGTTCTGTTCAAGCCGTCAGG
>JBFEUB010000209.1:0-5874 GCA_041547605.1 Desulfobacteria bacterium | reverse complement strand
GATACGTGATATTTGCGCCCAAGGCTTCAACCCCCATCGGGATCATGGTAGGTGGACCAGCCAGGATAACCTTTGCCCCCATCTTGGTGAAGCCAACGATATTGGAGCGGGCCACCCGGCTATGGGCTATATCACCCATAATGGCAATCCTGAGTCCAGCAATGCGTCCCTTTTTCTCCCGTACCGTCATCATGTCCAGAAGCGCCTGCGTGGGGTGTGCGTGCATGCCATCACCAGCATTGATGACAGAAGCCTCGACCAGTCGGGCCAGCAGGTGAGGTGCCCCGGCGGCGCGATGGCGGACTACAATGGCATCCGGGTTCATGGCTTCAAGATTCTTGGCCGTGTCGACCAGGGTTTCTCCCTTGACAATACTGCTTGTCGAGGCCGAAATGCTCACAGTGTCGGCACTTAGTCTTTTTGCTGCAATCTCGAAGGAAGTTCTGGTTCTGGTACTTGGCTCATGGAAGAAGTGGATAATGGTCTTGCCTCGGAGGGTGGGCACCTTTTTTATGGGACGGGTGGATATCTCTTTCAAAGTTTCCGCGGTTTTCAGGATGACCTGAATTTCGTCAACGGAAAGACTTCCCATTTCAAGAATGTCTTTTTTGGACAGGGTCACAAGTTTCTCCGAAAAAAAAAGCCCCTTTACCAATTGGTAAAGAGGCCCGCGAAAACTACGGCTTTACTGTAGTCTACAACCACCGACTTGGTATCCTCCCTGTGTCGAAACCGATGTTCAAATACCACCAACGTCGTTCAAAGGTCAAGCCAAAAAATCCTGGCTGAATTTTCTTGGAGAAGATGAACACTGGTGCTTGGCGGATGGCCCAGAGGCTGGCAGTCCCAAAAAATGAAACATCCCTGTTGCTATACCTGGCTAACTTCCCGCACACAACGCCCAAGTGTCAGGCAGAACCTCCAGGCCTTCGCGGTAGGAAGGCTACACTCTGTGTGCGGACAGACCTCCCAGATTCAGTGTATCAGACTTCCCAATCGCTTCCACCTTATGCCGGAATTTTCCTTGTTCCATGACCAATAGACGATAAAGGCCTTCCCTTTTAGTGCTGACAGGTCTACGCATCCCCAAAACCGGCTGTCGTAACTGTGATCACGGTTGTCTCCCATGACAAAAAAGGAATCTGCTGGAACGGTGACAGGACCCATATTGTCTCGCGGACGAGCCCCGCCTGGGATAACATGGGAGTCGAGATAGGTAACATAGGGAGCCTGCAAGGGTTTTTCATTTATGAACACTCTTTTATCTTGGATTTCGACCGTATCGCCCGGCAAGCCAATGACCCGTTTGATAAAATCTTTCTTGGGGTCTTCGGGGAATTTGAATACCACGATATCCCCTCGTTCGGGTTTCTTGACAGGGATCAGCGTGATGTTCAGAAAAGGAATCTTTACACCGTAAATGAATTTGTTTACCAGGATATGATCCCCAACCAAGAGGGTCGGCTTCATGGAACCAGAGGGAATTTTAAACGCCTGTACGACAAAGGTGCGGATAAAAAGGGCAAGGATTACAGCTATGAAGATTGCCTCTCCATATTCCCTCAGAATGTGCTTTTTCGGCTTGACGACAGTGCTCGCTGTGCTGTTTTTGTTCAATTCTGTTGGTGACCCGTAGTTTGTAGTCAATTGTCGTTGATCATCGGTCATTGTTCACTGATTACCGGATACAGGATGCTGGATTGTTAGCCTTCCACACTGAGGTTTCATCATATGACGTCTGGCCGCTAGCGAAGCACTGTAAGCGGACGGAACCGTTTCGTCAACCCCTTGCAGTGAAATGCCCTCTGTTTTCAGGTTTGAACTTGCAGTCACTAAATGCCGAGGGCCTTGGCACTACCTGTGAGCTGTGAGCTAAACCGAGGGGAGCAACTGTTGGGGTTCACCTAAATTGAACTTCCCTTCCTGTATCCATGTCTTCAGAGTTTCAGCAATCTCTCTTGCTCGTACAACACTCGAGAGAGGCACGGTCGGGACGTCTTCACCCTTAAATCGGATGCTGCCACTTTTAAGCTCAGCGTAACTGACCTTGCCGTAGCTCTTGGATATGCCACGTGGATAGTCGTGTGAATAATCTGCAATCTGAGTGAAGATTTCGTCATCCGAAATGCCAGTATACGCTGCGATCTCTTCGTTTAAGATAGGGATAGGTACACCCAAGCCAACCGCCATTGAGCACCCATACCCTTGCATACTTACGCCCACGAGCCACCTCGGGCTCATCTTTTTTAGGTCGCCCATCACGTACAAGGTGCCGGCCGGGCTCAGGGGAACGCCCTTCTTCGTTCTCTTGACTTTGGGTTTGTGCTGCGTGCCGTGCCAGGTGACAAAACCCTGGCCCCCTCCAAGGAAGATCTTCGTGCCGATACCGATCGTCATGTAATAAGGGTCGTTCATCAGAGGGCTAAGTTGCCCTGCAGAGCAGTAGTTTGCGTTTCCTGCATTTGGGCGAAGCGTGCCCATATAGGTATAAATAGTCTTATTGCTTAAGTTTATCGCACAGTTATAGTTTTGATATGCATTCCTTGGGTTGCACAGTATGGCCTGTGGGACGGTCTTCAGAGTAATATCTTTTTCGATACCCCGACTGGGATAACAATCGGTTCCATAGGCGGTCGCCTTGAGGTGAACCTTTTTGCCCGCAACAAGATCTTGAATCACATGGCCGCCACCATACCTGAACTCTCCCGGATAGACTTTGTTCAGAGGGTCCTCCTCAGATGGCTCGGTAGCCCCAATGTAGCAATCCACAGCAGCCAAACCAGCATAGGCCTGAACATTATTTAGCCAGACCTTAGCAGCCTTTATCGTAGGCACAGCGTGGCCAAAATTGATAAAGGCCCCGGATGAACACATGGGCGAAAACGTCCCGGTAGTCACGACGTCTATTTCGCGAGCCGTCTTGACCGGACCCTGGTCTTTTAAGATGTCAATGATTTCCTCAGCCGTGACTACAACGACCTTGCCATCCCTGATCTTTTGGTTGATCTGTTCGTAGGTCTTATTCACTTTGTAACGCTTCATTGTTCATCCCTCTGGCTAACGTGTCTGAAGTGCCTAAAACTCAGAAGCCATGCCAAAATGGAGTATTGGAACTATAGTGTCATGGACCAACTTCACTTCACTCTGTCTGTTTAATCCCTTGGAGCTTATCAGTCACATTGTGTTTTATCCAGTGTGGGTCCCACCATTCTATTGGATTGACAAAGACGTGGTCAACTATCATCGAATAATGCAGATGATCGCCTCCAGCCCAACCTGTCATACCTGTATACCCGATGACATCTCCTTTGGAGACGACCTCATCCTTGGCGACCTCTATCCGGCTAAGGTGTCCATACATGCTAAAAAGACCAAAACCATGATCCAAGAGTACGGTCTTGCCGTAAATACCCAGGTGTTCGGCCAGTGCAACGCGTCCGTTGTTTCCAGCAGGCACTGGTGAGTGCCCGGTGGAGGCCAGGTCTATTCCGAGATGCACCTGCTCATCCACAATTTTACCATTATACGCGTATTTGCGACGATCGGCAAACCCAGCTTTTCGGGCAGAGTGGGGAAGCCGAATAAACGATCCGTCCCAGTATTGCTTGGCCTCGCTCTTTTTGCAAGCAGCTTCGAGGGCCTTGTGATTGGCCCGGCGTATATCCCGGTTGACTGCTACAAATTTGTCAATGGGCAATGCAGAAACACGCACCGTGCTTAGGGCATCCTCAAACTCGGGGATCTTGCGGCTGAGGAAGGTGTCTGAGATCCTAATCGTATCCTTTTTGAAATTTTTTGTATTGACATGATATGCAAATCGGGCTTGGCGGTTATTGCCAGCGGCATCTGTAGCCCGCACATAGAGTTCTGATTCCGGGCCTTGATCATGGGGTATGGCGAAAAACGCTATGTACACATTGGGATCGCCAAAAAATCCACTATAGCCCGGGAAAAAACTGTCGGCTACCTGGACACCATGGACGGTACCGGGCTCAGAGATTTGGTAAACGGTTACTCCAGCCCCGCCTTGATTGAGATTGTGGATGCGGGTAAGGACATCAATGGTCGGCGGCTGCGTATCGAGTTGGACCTTGTATTCCGCATAAGTCCGATTTCCGGACCACCAGCTGCGATAAGAGTAATCCCACACAACTGTTCTTAGAAGGGCTTCTCCATCGCTCAGACCGAGTGCCTTCACGTTGATCTCAAGTGAAACGTGCTGTTTTTGTAATAGACCCCTTCTCAACAAGCCCTTGGAGGGAAATGTTTGATCAAAGAGGATCATCTCTTTCCCCTGTTGGAGGATTGCTATCCACACCCTCCGCAGCCCACTCTTTTGATCGGAGGCGAACCCTTTCAACGTGTAAGATGTGCCAATGGCATCGATCGGTCCTTCGATCTGAAATGTGGGCATTTCCCCTTCAAAGCTCATAGCGATCATCTGCACCAAGGGAATTGCCAAGCCGCACAATATGAGCGCCATGAAAACGTACAAGAACTTTGGGAGTTTGGACTTTCTAGCAGTCATACATTCCTTAATCTCATCAATATCCTGTATTACTTTCCCAAACAGAGCGGGAACATAACAGTTTGCCAGCAAAGAATCAAGGTCGTTATTCGAGCCGTTTTCGCGCTGGTTGTGTTTTTGATGCTGATTCTTGACTTTTGCGGGAACGTAAGATAGAGTTTTTGTCGCTCCCGTCAGTATGTCTTGTCAAGTGTTGCAGACCTAGCGGGGGTGCCCAGTCGGTCAGGCAATACCCATTATTGTCTGCGATAGAGACGTTTCAGGGTGCCTTGAACCGCGGAAGCGAGGCGCATTCCGTCTACCGAATTACAGGGACTGTGCGTGGTTAGCGAGCCCCTAAATAACGGATGCGTGGCAGGTGGCTTTGTTGAGAGGCTAACAGCCTCAAAACAGATAAGCGCAGAGTTCTATTGTCTAAGTTTGTATGCCCTTGCATAGCAAGGGGATGGAAACGATCAAAAAATGGTTAATTTCCTTACGGTGGAAGATTTCCTCCAGCTTGCTCGAGGAAATCTTCAATGAGTCAAATTGTTCATGTAGGAGATATCCCAATCGGTGACGGAAGCCCCCTGGTCTTGATCGCAGGGCCGTGTGTGATCGAAACCTATGATGCCACCCTTGAGACCGCGGCTTTTCTTAAGGATGTGACCGATGAGCTTCACATCCCCTTCATATTCAAAACGTCCTATGACAAGGCCAATCGGACCTCACTCGGTTCGTACCGAGGCCCGGGATTGTCGAAAGGTTTGGAAATCATATCTGCTATCAAGGACAAATATGACATACCAGTTATTTCTGATGTGCACCGATTTCATGAGATCGCTCCTGCTGCCCAAGTCTTGGACATCCTACAGATTCCAGCCTTTTTGTGTCGGCAAACCGATTTCATCATAGCTGTTTCTGAAGCCGGAAAGCCCGTCAACATCAAGAAGGGGCAGTTTTTGGCACCGTGGGACGTGGAGCATGTTATAGAAAAAGTAATTTCTACGGGTAATCGTAAGGTCCTGGTGACCGAACGGGGTATAAGTTTTGGTTACAACAATCTGGTGGTTGACTTCCGGGGCCTGGCAATCCTGCAGGATTGTGGATGGCCGATCATATTTGACGCAACCCACAGCGTTCAGCTTCCGGGAGGCGCAGGAAAAACTTCAGGCGGACAAAGGGAATTTGTGCCCCTAATGGCGCGTGCTGCTGTGGCTGGCGGTGTAGACGGGATTTTCATTGAGGTTCACAAGGATCCGGAATGTGCCCTTTGTGATGGTCCCAACTCCATATCGTTGGATGGCGTGAGGCCGCTTCTAAGGAAGCTGAAGACAATACGAAACGCTTTGTTACCTTAATTTAGT
>JBFEUB010000208.1:0-5914 GCA_041547605.1 Desulfobacteria bacterium | reverse complement strand
TATCCACTGGCGACGGGTGATAGACAGGAGACGGCTTCGCCAGTTAATTACAAAATCCACCTTAGGCCAGAAGTCTATATTACAACGCAAGAGGTCGAGGGGCAAAAATCTGACCTTGTTCTGATTGATACCCGCTCAACGTTTGAGTGGTTGAAGGGGCACCTTCCAGAGGCGGTTCATATCAATTGGAAGGATCTCTATACAGACGATGTTCGTCGTCCCATTGCCCCGGATCAAATGCGAAAACTCTTGAGCCGGCATAAGATTGGCAACAAAAAAACCGTGGTTTACTACTGTACTGGCGGCATTCGCTCCGGCTACGCCTGGCTGGTCCATGCATTGTCTGGGCTACCCACCGCACGTAACTACGAGGGCGGAATGGAAGCCTGGAAGCACCGCTCGGGGCAGTAATTCCTCTCGCATAAGAAGCAGTGAGACACGCTTGATTAATATCCTTTGTTTCTCCTATCCGCTGCAGTAAGAACACTCCCCCTTTCTGAGTAACTGCACTGGCGTTCATAACGCCTTCCGTCCTGTAGCATTTCGGCAAACTTAGTTATCGCCCTAAAATCCATAGCTTCAATAGACAGAATTGATTTTGTCAATGAAGGGCCAACGTACATATTGAGATTATATATTTGACACATAGAAAATATCTCTGTAGGATTCAAATCACAGTGCATTGGTAGGAATTCCACGTTTTCAGCATTTTCCGGAGTGCAGCGATAAACCAGATTGCAGCCAGGATCTTGCTACCCCAACCTGCTGGGATCTGGTTTTTCTGACTTTGGCTACATGGAAAGGGGATCTTATGAAAAGGAAGCTTGGTCTTGTCTTCGTGACAAACCTCATCATGGCGTGCTGGGCCAGTTACAGCTTTGGTGGTGCCTGGACGGCCGAAAAAGGCGCATCGTACAACCGACTAGCAATGAGCTATTATTATTCCGAGAAGAACTACATTGATGACAGCGACAGGCTATCGTTTCCTGATGATGGCTCATTTCAAGACATAAATCTCAATTATTACGTGGAATATGGCCTTAGTGATCGCACTACGCTCATCGGCTCCCTTTACTACAAGTGGATCAAAAAAGAAGACGACACGGTTGAGATGAAGACCTGGGGAATGGGCGACGTGGACATGGCTCTCAAACACAAACTGGTTGATAAGTCCTTTGGTGTAGTTTCAGCCCAAGGCCTGGTCAAGATTCCCGAACTCTACGATGAGGACGATACCCTTCCCCTGGGCAATGGTCAGTATGATTTCGAATTGAGAATCCTTTACGGCCGCTCCATCCGGCCCATCATGCCTGGCTACTATAATGCTGAAATTGGCTACCGGTGGAGAGCAGAACAACCCTCGGATGAGTTCAGGTTCCTAGCTGAATTCGGAGTGGACTTCAGTGAGAAATTCTATGGGCGGGTCAAGTTAGACGGCCTTCTGGGCGTTGACAACGGAAAAAAGAGGGTGGATAGCAGCGGCAACCCCACCATCTCCAACGACTTTGATTTGATAAAACTCGATGTCGCCCTCGCCTATAAGATGACAAGGCGCTGGGGACTGGAGGCTGCCTATACGCCTTCCATCTACGGCCAATACACCGCGGCGGGGGCCACGTACACCCTTGCCTTGGTTCTCCAGACCAGGTAGCGCGCCTCATGTCGAAAGGCAGGCATGGCTATGGCTAGGGGCAGGCTGCGAGGGCAATAAGCGTTGCGATATGAGGATTTGGCATGCGATGCCCGCAAGGCCATAGGCCTAACGGCTCAGTCTATGTGTTTGAATGAGTTACTCGGTACATTTTCACCAATAAGGAGGATGGAAGATGAAAAGACACTACCATGTGTTCAGTGTAATGGTTCTCTTGGTGTTGGGCGGATTCTTTTTGTGGGGTTGCGGCGATTCCGTGCATCGCAATGCACCTCAGAGTCAAAACGAAGGTGGGGTGTTGGCGTTTGGTGTCGGTGATTATCCGAACGCCGACCTGCTGGTTTCAGGAGAGGCCCTTGAAGCGAGCCTGGGCCAGGTGCGCACGGCAAGCGTGACGGCTATTCAAGCCAGCGCAGTTGAGAATGACTCTGACTTCGTCATCATCGACGCACGGAGCGGCTCTGCCTACGAAACAGCCCACATCCCAGGTGCCATAAATCTCATCTGGCAGGATTTTGGCGCACCAAACCTGAACTCGGTGTCAGAGCTTGAAGACGTGTTGACTGACGCCCACATCACCCGACACATGACCATTGTCATTTATGACGAAACCACCGCTTCCTGGGGAGCAGCGGGCCGGCTCTTTTGGACTCTGGAATACCTAGGCTGCACTGATGTACACGTCTTGCAAGGCGGCTGGGACAAATGGGTAGCTGATGGCAGGCCCACCGAAGCCACCGCTAATACCCTGCCGGAGGCCCCTCCCTTTGAGGCCAACGTCGCCCTTGATGTTTTTGCCACCATGGAACATATGAGGGACCGGCGGCCGGACGAGGACTTTGCCGTCATCGACTCCCGCACGGACGAAGAATTCATCGGTTGGGTTCTCTATGGTGAAGCTCTGGGTGGTCATATGAAAGGCGCCATACAAATCCCGTATGCTTGGTTCTTTAATGAAGACAAGACCATTCTCGGCAGTGACGATCTGATGGCTTTGTTTGAGTCTCGGGGCATTACCCCCGACAAGGAAGTGGCTTCTTACTGCACGGCAGGCATTCGTAGCGGATTTGTTTACTTTGCACTGCGTCTCATGGGCTATACGAACATCTCGAACTACGACGGGTCCATGTTTGAGTGGTCTAATGCTTCCGTGGCTGATCCTGATGTCTACCCCATGGAACAGATGGCTAATTACCAAAAGCTTGTTCATCCAGGATGGGTGAAAAGCGAGCTCATCGACAGGAATAACGGTGGCAAACCATACGTTATCGTTGAGGCATCGTGGGGTCCTGCTGGGGCCGATTACAATGACGGCCACATCCCGGGATCAATACATGTGAACACGGATGAAATCGAATATGACTGTTTCAATGCGCGAAATGACTGGCCTGTAGACCCCGGAGATCCTCCCTGCTGGGATCGTAGCACCACTGAGGAGGAGGATGCCGCCAAGGGACTCGGTCCAGATGACACCCTGCCCCGCAACTGGTGGAACATCTATCCGGACGAATATCTATTGCCTGCCATCGCCTATATGGGCATTGATAAGAATACGACGGTGGTTGTGCACAGCAAGAGCTTCTCAGCCGCAGCACGGATAGTGTGGACGTTGATGTATGCGGGCGTTGAAGACGTGCGCCTGCTCAACGGCGGTAAAGAGGCCTGGGTAGCAGCCGGCTACGCGTTGGAAACCACAGCCAATGATCGCACTCCCGTGGATTGGTTTGACCCCGACAACCCCAACCCCGGCGCAACAGCCCTTCACCCAGAATACCTTGTGGAGACACTCTATGTCCGCCAGGCAACGGCCGATCCAAACATTGTCGATCCTCCTGCCTTGATTGCCGACATCCGCAGCTGGGAGGAATATATCGGTGCCTCCCGTCCTTATTCCTATATCCCGACAGATGGCCGTATTGCAGGCGCCGTATGGGGCCACGATACAGATGCCTTTGTCGACGCCGATGGAACCCTCCGAAGCTACCCGGAAGTTGAGGAGTTGTGGTCCGAAAATGGCATCACCTCCGACATGTCGGTGAGCTTCTACTGTGGTACTGCCTGGAGGTCCAGCCTGGCCTGGTTTTTGGCCCACCTGATGGGCTGGCAAAATATCACCAATTACGACAGTTCATGGTTTGAGTGGAGCATGGGCGATGGATCGGCTTACAACCGGGATGATCCGGTTTTAAACTCGATCGTTGACTCAAGCCCCGACCTGCCATAACCGGAAGCAGCGATCCGTGGCCCTTCGGAAGAAGGGATTTGCGGATTGGAATGAAACACTAAGCGTGAAATGGATAAAGACTCCCTTCTTCAAAGGCCCCGCCTCTTCAGGCGGGGCTTTTAACTGTGGCGCTCATGGAAAGACAGTCCATTGCAGAGAGGGTTGACCCCCGTCTAAACATCAGACCAGCACTTCAAGAAGAGCTGAGAGTCATCTCGAAAAAGTGTATCAGCTGTGAATTCTGCAAAAAGGAATGCGAATTCCTCCAGAAATATGGTACGCCCAAAGAGATCGCCGACTCCTACGACCCGTCTAATAAGGCCCATCAGGCAATCCCTTTTGAGTGCAGCCTTTGCCAGCTTTGTGCTTCGGTGTGTCCCGTGGATATCCGTCCTGCCAACATGTTCCTGGAGATGCGCCAGGAACTAGTAAACCACGGCAAGGAGAGCAATGCCAGACATTCCGTCATCCTGGGGTACGAAAGGCGCGGCACCTCGAAATGTTATACGTACTATGCTTTCCCGTTTGGATGTGACACCATCTTCTTTCCGGGCTGCGACCTGCCAGGAACTCGGCCAGACAAGACATTAAGGCTCTATAAACACATCAAGAAAAACCTCCCCAATTTGGGCATTGTTCTTGATTGTTGCACGATGCCTTCCCACGACCTTGGCCGCACAACCCACTTCACTGCCATGTTTCAAGAGATGACAGGCTTTCTAGTTACCGAGGGGATTCGGAAGGTTCTTGTGGCATGCCCCAGCTGTTATGATATCTTCAGCAAGTACGGCAGAGAACTTTCTGTGAAGACCGTTTATGAGTTCATGGCGGAACATGGCTTGCCCCGGACAGGGCAGGTGACTGGAACTGTCACCATTCATGACCCGTGTGCTGTCAGGTGGGAAGAGGCGATTCGTTTTGCTGTCCGAGATCTGTGCACAAGAAAGGGATTATTCATAGAGGAGATGCCGCATTATGGAAGAAAGACGCTTTGTTGCGGCGAAGGAGGCGCGGTCGGTTGTGTATCACCCGGTCTGGCAAAGCGATGGGGGACACTCAGAAGAGAGGAAGCTAATGGGAAGCAGATTATCACCTACTGTTCTGGCTGTACAAGCGTTTTGGAGCCCGTGACACCCGCGAGCCATGTGCTGGATCTGGTCTTTGAACCGCAAGCCACACTATCTGGAAGGGTGAGGGTGTCCAAGACGCCGATGACGTACTTAAATCGACTAAGACTAAAGAAATGCCTGAAAAACATTGTTGATGCATCAGTGGCCCGAGAGCGGACTTTCACAGAGGGAAAGGACAGAAACAGGGGAGGTTTGATCAATCGTATCTTTTCAGTCTTCTTGGACCTTTTGGCTAGTGTGTGAGTGCTCCTTTTGACCGCTTGGTGTGTTCTGGGAAACGTCGGTCTCTCGGCAGCTCAGAATCTTTATGTGCGGTCCACAACGCGAAAAGATGCAACACAAAAAAGAAGCCCCCGAAATCCTGGGTCGCCTCGGGGGCTAGAGGAGACGGAAAGCATGGACACGATGCCTCCCTATTTAACTTAAACTCGCTTATGCTCTACAAGTCAAATAGCTAATATCTATGTTCGTTTGCGACTTTAATTGAAATCTTTGATCAAAGCATTTGTTACAATGCACTTTGTTGTTCCAGCCAGTGAGCATCGTGGATGCCAAGCGATACAGTATTCTAGTATGAGTTTTCGGCCCACATGCTGGCAAGAAGTATGCAGTTTTCAATTGGCAAAGTGTGGTCAGAACGATTCAAATCTCGACGACGGCAGTCAGAGAGTGATGCACTAATGATATCCGTCCATCATCTTCACCAGATTAGCTAAACCAGCGATTTGCGATTCCAAGAAATTATCTCTAAAATGGCCAAATCCGAGGTAATGCCATATTATGTCTGAAAATCAGAAGCCTAAAAACTTACAGTATGCTGATCATATCTCTACGTTTGGCTTCAGAACGAGTCGCCTACTAAGGACTGCAGCTACTGGTTCCAGCCTGAATTTTGGGATCAAAAACCTT
>JBFEUB010000207.1:0-5927 GCA_041547605.1 Desulfobacteria bacterium | reverse complement strand
TTTTGAAAAGGGAGAGATTAGCCGCCTGAGCGGCTCGCTTGCCGGACACGCAGCGCTGCCGCGAGGCAGAACCGCCAGCTTCAGGAGAGGGGCTTCACAGACTTCCAAGATAGATCTGGAGATTGGTACTCAAATTCGATAGCTACATACCGCGTCATCATAGAAATACACTGTTCTCCACCAGAAAATACAGGATTCACCCCATTTACCTTCACAAGACATTCTTGTAGTAGTTCTCAAGCTAAGCAATAGTAGTTCTGGCCTATAGCGGTTGTCAGAATAACGTTCCGATAAGAATAGATGACAATTGAAAATACTATTTGGCTCACTTGTGGGTGTGCAATTTTAGGATTTTTGAATTCTCATGGCTAAATCGCGCACGCAGTGGTTCTGTTCAAGCCGTCAGGCGCAACCGGAGCGCAACAACTCGGGCGGAGCCCTCAGACAGCTTGCAATTTTAAACGCCAGTCACATTTAAAAATCTTCTCCAAAATTGCACAATGTCGTTCGCCAAATAATATTTACAATCATCCACGACTTGCGAGCAAACGGAACATATTTTTGACAATCAGTCTATAAAAACATAAGAGAGGCATGTGAGAGGGGAGGTACGTTATGAAGAGAGCGTGGTTTGCCGTCTTAGGATGCTTGTTGGCTTGGGTTTGTTTTACTACCCTGACGATCGCGTCTGAGGAGACCTGCATTACGTGTCATAGGAATATTTCCCCAGGACAGGTGGCCGACTGGGAGTCGGGCAAGCACAGCAAGGAAGAGGTGTCGTGTTCGACCTGTCACGGTGACAGGCATAAAAAGGCCAAAGATGCCCATCTCGCTGAACTTCCCGATGAAAGCCTCTGTGCTGAGTGCCACGAAGAGCAGTTCAATCAGTTTACAAAGGGCAAGCATAACTTCGGCTGGACGTCGATGAACGCCTTACCGATCACCCATGTTGAGCCGGATGAGTTGATAGAAGGCGGCAGGGGTTGTGGGGGCTGCCACAACATGGGCGTCAAGTCCGAGACCCAGAAAAAAGACCAGCGCGAAAAAGGTTACCGGTACCAGAACAACTCTTGTGACGAATGCCACACCAGACATAGCTTCTCCAGGAGAGAAGCTTTGGATCCCAAGGCGTGTCAACAGTGTCATATGGGCTATGACCACCCCCAGTGGGAGATGTGGGAGAGCTCCAAGCACGGTGCTCGCTACTTTGTCAAGGAGAAAGGCAATCTCCCCAAGAACGCCGCGGCGCCAACTTGCCAATTTTGCCACATTGTGGACGGCAATCACGCCAATAGGACGGCTTGGGGCTTTTTGGGTGTCCGGCTCCCCTTACCTGAAGACAAGCAGTGGGCCGCAGATCGTGTGACCATCCTCAAGGCGCTTGGGGTGTTAAATCCAGAAACCGGGGAACCCACGGCTCGCTTGGAAGCAGTCAAGGCTGTGGATCTTGTCCGCCTTACCGAGGAAGCCTGGCGGACCGAGCGTGAGAAGATGGTGAGTCGCTGCAAACAATGTCACTCCGAGAAGTATGCTCGCGAGCAGCTCGTCATGGGGGATTCGATCATGCAGAAAACCGACCGTCTCCTGGCGGAAGCCATCGAAATAGTGGCTGGACTTTACAAGGACGGCATCATCAAGAAACCGGATAATTATGCCTTTGCTTACCCAGACTTCCTCTACTTCATGCAGACAGGGGGCTCCTATATAGACCAGGTTCTTTTCCAGATGTACATGAAGCACAGAATGAGAACATACCAGGCGTTTTTTCATGTCAACCCGGATTATGCTTACTGGTATGGCTGGGGCATGATGGTTAAGGATCTGGGTGAGATCAAGGAGCTTGCCAAGACAATGAGGGCGACGGCCAAGCTGGAGAAATAGATGCCCGCAACCCGGGATGCATGCGCCTGCAAGCCTCCCGGCGGACCTTGGAGTGAAGCCTTGCTCTTAGAATCCCCGTTTCTCTTTTTTGGGGAAACGGGGATTTCTTATGGTGACGAAACCGGTAGTTGTTTCAACCTTCAACGATACCCTGCAGTCATGTTTTCTTGGTGAGGAGCCACCTGCTTACAGCCAAGGTCAAGCTTGTTGAGTTCGCTACCCAGGATGTGGTTCAAGGGTTGTTTCAGGCTGTCCGGGAAATATGTCGGATGGTTTTTGGATGGAATCTACTCCTTATCGATTGGAAAGAATGTCTCTGATTTGCCCGGGCGAGATGTTGATCTTTGAGAATATCTTTTGTTCCAGAAGTTGGGTCTCGCGTTGAACCTGTTGAAAGCGGGTCTGAAGACCGGGCAACCTGTTGACATATCTCTCTATCACGTCCTGGAAACGCTCTTCTATGTCTACCACCTCTTCGTGTTTTACGCGTTTGTCAGCGTAATTGACTACCTCTGCCTCTGTGACAGCATCCGGGGCAAATGCATGTGAATCGAGACAGATATGCTGACGCACAATATTCGCCACCGCAGCGTAGCCCAAAGATGCAAGCAACTCGCTTCCGGTTTTCGCGTGGTTTTCCTTCGTCTCTATAGATATGGTCTTTGTGATGTCGTGGAGCAAAGCCCCAGCTTCCACCAGGGCAAGGTCAAGGTGCTCGCCACCACTGTTCAACTTGCCAGCGATCAGCATGGCCACATCTGTGACCAGTTGGCTGTGTCGAACAATATGCGGCAGCATCTTGTACCGCCGGATCAGCTCAAAGCATTGTTGCCTTGTAGGTATCAATGTGCCCTGCTATTTGTGCCCCTCATGCTCCTCGGTAAGTCTATCAAAAAACATTTCCATGAATGTGTGGCGCTCTTCAGCCATGCGTCGGCCTTCTGTCGTAAGCATGCTATCCTTGATCTTGGAAAGCTTTAGCTTGTACTCCCGATACCCCGTATCTTCTTCACTGTATGGTTCTGTATCTTCAAGCTCAATATCGGGATTATGGAGTTTCGCCCCTACCTCGCCCGCAAAGAGAAAGGTCCTTGCGATGCCCACAGCGCCGATGGCGTCCAGTTTGTCAGCATCAAAGAGCACCTTGGCCTCCAAGGTTTGTGGCTGCCACTTTCCGCGAAACCTGTGGGAGCCAATGCAGTGAATGACATTGGCCTTTTGATCATCCGAAATTGGGTATGTTGATAGCAGCTCACGGGCCATTTCCGCCCCTTTTTCCCCATGGCAAACACCGCCCTTTGACGCATCTTCATAAGACCTTCCTATATCATGAAGATAGGCGGCAATCTCCAATACTTGTAAATCTGCGCCCTCAACCTGGCCAATATGCATACACAAGTTGTACACCCGCTGCGTGTGGTCCCAGTCGTGACTTCCACGGGCATTGGAAAAGCAACTGATGGCAAAGCTCCTGATCCCCTCAATAGTGCGCATCACGGAAACCCTTGATACCATACCTGGATTCCTTTCTCCACCCAAAAGGGACCTGGGTTAAGGGGGAAGGCCCTCTAACTGCGCTATTTGGGCCTTTAAAATAATGTTTTTGAAAACTTGATAAAGTTTTTTCGTCAAAAAGAAGTTCGTGCTCAAAATGTGTCCATAGAGTCACTTTTTCGGGTCTATCTTGCAAATCGTTGTCCTAAAACATATAATGTATCCATATACGAGAAAAGTTAAACAAATGGTCGAAACATTTGGCAGATTTGTGGGGATACTGGGAGATCCAGGTTGCCGTGAGGGTTGGCAGGCAAATTTTCCTCGATTGGCCGAGCTTTTGTGGGAGGAATACCGGCCCTCGCATGTATTCGTGCCTGGAGATATGACCGCGTACGGTACTCCTGCGCAGCACGAAGAGATACTAGACCACTGCCACAGACATCCGTGGGAGTGGGTGGTTGCGATGGGTGACCACGACCGCCCCACTCGTATTTTCGAGCGGTACTGGGGCCCGCCACATAAGGTGACCGACCTCGGTCGGTGGCGTTTTATCGGGGTCGACACGGCGAGTTGGCTTTTTACCGTGGAGGAAGCGCTTTGGCTGCGGCAACAAATCAAGGACGATAGCATTATCTACACCCACATGCCGCCCGGGGTAACGGGTTGGGAGTTTCACTCGCTTGCCCCGGATTGCACCGCCCGGTTTTTTGCAGTACTGGATGATTTTCACGATCGGGTTCGTGCCTGTTTCTTCGGCCACATCCATTCCTACGACCGCAGGGAGTATCGGGGGATACCGCTCATCGTCACTGGTGCCGGTGGGGCTGAGGCCCAGGGGTTAGGGAAAAATGGATATGAGGGTACCCGACCTTTTCAGGCGATGGCCTTTGACATGACCACAGGCGAGATCATTCTGCTGGAAGATACTCGGTAAGTCACAACCTGGAGGGATTCCGGCATCAGGCGTGGCCAGCTTCTTCGGAGAGAAGTTTCAGGTTGACTCCCATCAGTTTAGCGGCCTCCTCCCATCTTCTTTCGGGAGGGGTTTCGAAGAGAATCGTTTCACTGGCAGGGCAGGATAGCCAGGCATTTGCCAGGATCTCTGCCTCCAACTGGCCAGGGCCCCACCCCGCGCATCCCACGCTGAGAATAAAAGATTCAGGCCCTTTCCCCTTGGCAAGTCTCTCCAAAAGGTCCTTTGAATTGCTCAAAGCAACGGAAGGGGTCACTGGACGGCAGGCTTCCCAGCCAAAAGGGGGGCCATGCAGCACAAAGATTTGCCCTGCGTGCACAGGCCCTCCTAAATGAATGGGAAGAATGTCGACATGGGGAATAGATTCCAGGTTCAGCTCTCGGAACACAGCTTCAATGGTTAGTTCTGGATGGACCCTGTTGATCACCAGTCCTACGGCCCCCTCTGCTGTGTGTTCGCAGACATAGGTCACGGTCTCAGAGAAATTTGGATCGGCAAGACTCGGCATGGCAATCAGAAAATGTCCTTTAAGAGATGCCTCGCATTCCGTTTCCTGACTCATAGGGTCTCCAGGAGGTATTTTTTCTCGTCTTTAAACAAAAATAGAATCGTTACAAATCAGTTAGAGCAACCCTAATTCACGAGACCAGGGTTGTCAATAGCCCCCCGTCTACAACTTCGCCCCGTTGGAGAGGCCAGATGCTATGTTCTTGATACTGTACGGGCCGAATTTAGCATATGGGGATGTCCAGGGTGAAGCATTCAGTATCCAGCATCGGGTTGTAGGGCATAGTGTTCACCGCGCAAACAATTGCAGGCAAAAGAGGAAATGCCTGAACGCCAACTACTTCTTGTGATCCGGTCCGCGCAGAAACGCCAATATGGCGCCAATTACGGCTACTAGGCCTCCTGCAGCCACGGCATAGCGAAATGATGACATAAAAATGGACGCCAACCCTGGGTGATAAACCTTCAAACTCAGTCCCCCGCTCAATATATGAAAGCACGTGTTGAATATCGCCCCGGCCAGTGCCACGCCTATTACCATCCCAAAATTTCTGGCGGCTGCAACCGTGCCAGACGCAATTCCGCGTCGGCGGGGAGAAACAGCAGTCATGGCCGCAGAGCTGTTGGGTGGAAGAAAAATGGCGATTCCCAGTCCGATCAGGGCCAATCGCCAGACAATCGGAAAGGGGGCTTTTCCACACCTGAGTGCGGAAATCCCAAAAAGGGCCACCGCCAATATCAACATCCCAGCCGTGCAAAGCGTACGAGAACCCAGCCTATCGTACATAGAGCCTGAAATAGGTGAGACGAAGAATAAGAAGATAAAAGGCACCACCATGAAAAGCCCCACCTTGTTGACTGGATAACCACACGGATGAATCAAGTAGAAGGGCATGAGAAAAACGATTGTGAACAGGCTGATGAATAGAGCAATGCCACTTAAGATGGGGAAGGTAAAAAGGCGGATCGAAAACAGGGAAAGGTCCACAATAGGATGGGATACTTTGTTTTCTACTTGAATGAATCCAATAGTGGCCACGACGGTAAGCCCCACGAGAAGCAGTGTTCG
>JBFEUB010000206.1:0-5935 GCA_041547605.1 Desulfobacteria bacterium | reverse complement strand
GTATTTACGAAAAGATAGGCTGTTTAGGAGAGAGAAAGTGGCAATACATGAATTGGCCGGCCAGCCGGCCCCGAAATCAATGCTGGCAGATATTCCCAAGCTCATATCAGCATATCACACCCAGAAGCCCGAGGTGTCGGACCCCGCTCAGCAGGTCTCCTTTGGAACGTCGGGGCACCGGGGATCGTCCCTGAAAAACACCTTCAACGAAGACCACATTCTGGCCATCAGCCAGGCCATCTGGGAATACAGGGCATCCAAAAACATTACGGGGCCTCTCTTCATGGGCATGGACACACACGCCCTTTCAGTGCCCGCCTTAGCGACCGCCCTTGAGGTTTTTGCTGCGGCCGGCATTACTGTTATGATCCAAAAGGATCTAGGGTACACGCCCACGCCGGTCATCTCGCACGCCATTTTGACGTACAATCGGGGCAGGGAGGAGGGGCTGGCTGATGGCGTGGTGATCACCCCATCCCACAACCCGCCGGAAGACGGTGGCTTCAAGTACAACCCTCCTGAAGGTGGACCGGCAGACACGGCAACAACCAGGACCATCCAGGATAGAGCCAATGAGATGCTCCTTGAAGGGCTCGCAAACATAAAACGTATGCCGTTTGAGAAGGCGCTGAAAGCGGATTCCGTGCACCAGTATGACTACATTGGACCGTACGTTACTGACCTCAAGCACATCATCGACATGGAGGCAATCGCGGGCGCGGGCCTCCAGATCGGCGTGGACCCGTTGGGGGGGTCGGCGGTCCACTTTTGGGACCCTATCGCTGAGGCATACGGTCTATCCCTCGAGGTAGTCAATCGCGTTGTTGACCCTGCCTTTTCCTTCATGACCCTGGACAAGGACGGCAAGATCCGCATGGACTGCTCCTCGCCTTATGCCATGGCTGGTTTAATCCAATTGAAGGACAAGTTTGACATCGCCTTTGGCAATGACACGGACACGGATCGCCACGGCATTGTGACGAGAAGCGCTGGGCTTCTCAACCCAAATCACTACCTCTCCGCATCGGTTTGGTACCTGTTTCAGAACAGGCCAAGCTGGCAGCAGGACGCTGCGGTGGGCAAGACGCTGGTGTCGAGTTCCATGATCGACCGGGTGGCAGTCCGTTTGAACCGAAAACTTTCCGAGGTGCCGGTGGGGTTCAAATGGTTTGTGGATGGACTCATCGATGGCTCTTACGGCTTTGGGGGTGAGGAGAGCGCCGGGGCCACATTTCTCAGAAAAGACGGCACGGTTTGGACCACGGACAAAGACGGGATCATCATGGACCTGTTGGCCTGTGAAATCACCGCCCAGACCGGCAAGGATCCCGGAGAAATATATGGAGACCTGGAAGGGGAATGTGGCACCTCCGTCTACGAGCGTATCGACACCCCGTGTACCCGTGAGCAGAAAGAGGCATTCAAGGGTCTCTCCCCTGACATGGTCACGGCAAACGAACTTGCCGGTGAGTCCATTTTGGCCAAACTCACCCGCGCCCCCGGCAATGATGCGCCCATTGGAGGACTCAAGGTTGTCACGGAAAATGGCTGGTTTGCTGCCCGTCCCTCGGGCACGGAGGAGATTTACAAGCTGTACGCCGAGAGCTTCAAAGGGGCAGAACATCTACGAAGAATCCAAGACGAAGCGCAGACCATCGTCAACGCTGCATTTGCTGCAGCAGGAGTATCATAAGGCAGGTCAGGGCTGATCGTTACGTCCTTCAAGTTGAGATACAAAAAAAGTGCAGTATGGATCTCTAACTCTAGTGTTGTGTCCCAGGAGTTTGTTCCAAGAATATGGAATAGCCAAAAAGCCATTTTCCTTGCTCCGTGAGCATTTTCGGGACATCAACTTCGCTCCGCTAAATCATGCACACAGGGGTTCTGTTCAAGCCGTCAGGCGCAACCGGAGCGCTAAAACTCGGGCCTGAGGCCCTCAAACAGTTTATGATTCTTAACGTTCCACTCAGCTGAAGTCCGGCTCCGAAAAAGCTCAATGTCGCTCGGAAAAGGCTTTCGGCTCCAGCATCAGTAATAGAACTTATTCCTGGGACACGACACTAGAACGCATCTCAAGAATGTGGATCAGGGTTCAGGGCAAGGCGCGGGGAGGGGAAAAAGCGAAGCATACAAGGTAGTTATGTGAGCATTTTGAGCTGACCCGCAAAAACGCCATGGGGACGTAAACGCATTTTTGAGATGCGTTCTAATATGGCCCGAGGATTTGCAGCCTCATGAAGTGCCTCTCGATTTCAGATCCCTTTACACTATCCGGTACATCAGAAGACGAAAACATCTTAAGCTTTTCAGGCAAACCTTCAGACATTTAAAGGATAAGGATAGAGACTCTCAGGCTTCCTGCCCATTATAATAACTTAGGTAATACTTACAATATCATAAGCATATATCGACTCAGAAGTGAAGTTGGATGCGAAGGCGATCGGGATCATTTCGTTGTCATGATATTAAGTATCTATCAAGATGTTTGGGCAGGCGCTAGGGGTGGGGGTGGAGATAGGCTCAGAAAGTGACGTGGGGCACGTTTTCGGTTGCTGTCCTACCGGAACAAGCCGTTGAGGGAGGTGTTGCTACAGGTTAAATTTTCAATTCTTTAGCAATAGAGATACGAACGGGACATTTACATAGCTCTGACGTCCCATAACGAAGGTGAAATCGGCACTTATAGGGATCTTTCTCCAGACACACAAAAAATGATTGGAGTCCCATGTTTCTTGTTTGACAGGGAATTCCGGGCTCTGTCTTGCTTACTTTACGGTCTTTGGGGCAATCTTTTAGGAGTTCTTCCATTCTTTGCACATATTCTTGTTTCATCGGAGGCAGAGGCTTATCACTCAATCTGTTTGCGATACAGATAGATAGGCGTTGCAGAAAAGTCAACCCCTTTTATTGCTGATAAAATACGTATCTAAAATTAGTGGTATCGGGACGAAGGATTGTCTTCAGATGGGAATCCTTACAATAGGCAGGCAAAACACCTGGTTGGGGTCATTTTGTTGTCATGATATTGAGTATATATCAAGATCTTTAGGTAGGCGTTGGGTGAGTTAGAGGCATGAAAAACATCTTCGAATTTCGGGGATGCCCTGAGTGGGAGGTAATATGGCAGTATCTCGGACTTGGCCTAATTCCAGATTAATAACAGTATGTGTAAATCTCGGCGAAACAAGGCACCTGCAAGATCTTGGAGACCACCCAACAAGGGCCATTTCTGGGCGGAAACTGGGTCGAGGAGCACGCAAAGTAATAGGTGCCCATGCCCACTAGATATCGAACCAAAGTCCCAATGAAAGGTAGCTTTCATCATCCTGAAAGAACTCGCCAAAGTGAGATCTCCCGCTGTAATATTCCAAGCCGAGTCGGTAGTTTCGTGACAGCTGTATCACTGGCAATATCAACCCAGCCTGCAAGGTGGTATTGATGTCCCAATCGCTTTCCTCATACGATGAGACGTCAGCTGCTGCGTACCAGCCAAGTCTCCCGTGCCAGAAACCATGGGGCGACACGTATTCCAGACCATACTGCACACGCCATGGCTCCATGAGATCATCGTTTCGTAATACGTGTCCATATCCTGCCTCGGCATAAGTTCGCCATTTCTCCTCAAAAGACCAGCTTACACCAAAAACATACTCCTCCCTAGTATACTTGATACGCACTCTTCCAGTCCGTTCTGCATATTCATCGCCTACGTGACTGGAGTCGTGGAGAGTCCCGAGCCTGAATGCAATACCTCCAGCGGGTGCCCAGGCTAAATGGAGCCCATAAATGCCGTCCCACCCGATGTTGTCGGTGCTGTTGTCGATATCGAACTGACCTATGAAACCCGCCTCGATATCCACTTGGAGGCCATGATTCTTGTCTCCATCCTTGTGAAATCGCAGAAGGCCAAATCGTGCACCCAAACGCAGCCCCCAACGCAAGTTTCCCGCATCATCTATATCGGAATTTGAAAAACGCATCCTCATAATTGAAAAGGTGGGGTGGCGAGGATCGGCCATATATTTGGGGTAGAGGTCTCCAGCCGGAGTGAGAATTATGTTCCCGCCGCTTTTGAGCCGGATCGTTCTATTCCACACAAAAGGCCTGGGGGTCTCCTGCTCAGTGCCAGAACCAGTCTGGGATGCATCATGGCCCGCGTCTTCTGACTCACTAATGATGGAAAGGGTAGGCATTTCTTTGATATATATTTCCGATGGTCTCTCCCTGTTTGCCAAGCTTCCTCCCAACACCGGGTCAGCTACTAAGAAAAAGTGAAGCAATAACAATGTATACACGGCCAAGTAACAAACAAATCGAGTCGTCCCGCTCTTCTTCATCATAGTAACGCGTAGTGCTCTCATCTATTGGCCTCGCCACTACACCTCCTTTAGGACTCAGCTTCGTTTTGCGAAAGATAAGTTTCTCACTTCCTAGCATGGTAGTTTCAGAAGGTATAGGCAAAAGTAAGTGACGCAAACCTCTGTTCTTCATCTTGTTTTTTAAACTCTTCACTTCTATAAACAAAAGCATAAGTGAGTTTCAACCGACCTGATGTTAATCCTACACCTGCCATTATGTCAGCGACAAAAAAATTCTTGTCTACTTCGTGGCTATCGCGAAAGTTATTGCCATCAAGAAAGATGTCTCGGGCGACGGCCCTTCCATCCAGTGCAATAAAAGTGTGAACTCCAAAGCGCCCAAGCCTGGGGGAGGTCTTTGTCAAGTCGATCAAAAGTGTGGTGGCTTTCACAACCCGGGCGGATAGGACATGTGCCGAAGTCGTTAGGCAAATACCACCCAAATCGAAACTCAGCCCCTCCATTGGCATAGATATGAACATTGCCAACCCTTCCTCCCAGGTGCGGTATCAAGTCATAGGCAAAGCCACTTCGAACATCAGAGTGAAGCAATTTCCATTTGGTCTCATAGATGACCTCCAAGACAAACTCGTCCTCGAGTTGATTGTCCCAACCCCTTGGACGGGTCGAACCGGTCAATTTATGAACCTCTTTTTGCACCTGTTCCCCATAGGAGTGTGGACCCACGATCCCCGTATTAATTTCAAGCGCATGACTTCGATCACTGCTTCTGGCGTGCAATCCAAATGCAAAGTAGAGAAAGCCAGCGTAAGGGCGATCGTCCTCAATCAGATCTTGTCGCCTGAGATCTTCAGGTGTAAAAATAGTCAACCCGAGGGAGAGAGAGCGTTCCAGTTGAAACTCTGGCTTTTTTATAAACGGTAGGTGGCTGATTAAAGGGTAGTACCATTGAGAGTGAAGGGCGTCATCCTCTTCGCCTCGGAAGAGCGGTCTGGTTAACGTGAATTTTGCCCCGCCTGTATAGTTGCTGTCGGTTCCGGCGAAGGCATCGTTTTCTGAATAGAGGGTGAAAATACCAAAGTCCGGCGCGTTGCTGTCCTGAGCCGTTGCGGTGAGAGGAAGTAATCCTAACAAACATACTGAGACAAAAAATACTAGTTTCAGGACATTACTTCTCAACCCGCGCAGCCTTAGTAGAAAATCAAATTCCTCAACCATTCCCTATTAAATTCCATTAATTCTGTCAATCAATCTAACAAGATGAACAGCTTCAAAGTAATAAAATCGGCCTTTTTGGAAACCGCACTATGTATCACCTTGACCCTTAAGGCCAGGGACTAGAGCTCTCTCGCAATGACAAAAAATCGGCGACATCTGAGGATATCTGAAATATCTCGAAACGAGACTGGCAGCGGAAAACGGGTTTTTCAGGGTGTGAGCCAACTCTAACCTGCATTACATAGTCTCTAATATTGGAAGGTGAAGATCTCTAAAAGGTGCCCCATTATTGATGCCTACCAGCCCGGCAGGCCTATCAAAGGTTTCTAACTCATATGATAAGCTTCGTCAAACTGGAGAGGGAGATTCTGGGAAACGAAGGCCTTTTGTCCCAAAAT
>JBFEUB010000205.1:0-5955 GCA_041547605.1 Desulfobacteria bacterium | reverse complement strand
GAACTTGAACTTATACGGAAATGCGGGCCTGTGGAGCTCATCCTGGTATTCCATGGTCATTTCATAACAGAGCTTCTGCGTGTCGTAACAGGCCCATTCACAACGGGACATCCCCAAACCGGCGGATGGAGTACGCAGGTTCGAGCCTGAACCACCGAGGTCCTGGTTGAGGTTGTGGGTCAGTTCAAAGAAAATCTCTTCTAACTGGGGTGTATGGGTCCCCAAGAAGACAATATCGCCTGTGGAGCCGTGCATGTTGGTAATGCCGCTGCCGCGTCTCTCGCACAGCTCACAGAGCGCCTCTAAGTATTCTGTGGTGTAAAACTTGCCAGCAGGTTGGTTGATACGAATGGTATGAAAGTGTGCCACAGCCGGGAATGCGTCGGGCTCGTCACAGTACCGTCCGATGACGCCACCGCCATATCCGAAAACACCTACGATGCCGCCATGCTTCCAATGCGTTTCTTTGTGTTTATAGGACAGCTCGACGAGACCCAGAAGATCCTCGGGCATTTCGGCCGGACACTGGAAATCGACGCCCTTTTCATTCGTTTTCCTGGACACAGCTTCCCGCTTTATGTCGGAAACAAAGCTTGGCCAGGGCCCGCTTTCCAGTTCATCCAGCAGTGGGGTTTTGTGCTTCAATTCCATTATCCTACCTCCATTCTTTTGGAATCTTTGACATTACAAGAAAAAAATGTCTACCCTGTTGCCGTTCTGATAATGTCTTCGCTCACCTCCTCTCGGTCTGGATAATTTTGTGTCGAAGATAAGCAAAAAAGCAGAAAAAAGTGTACGTTACGATGACTATTAGAGAAAGATTCAAACACCCTTGCGCAGAGACGCCCTATATAGACCTATTTATGCGTTTTGTCAACAAAAAAAACCTGGATTATACCGTTGTTTCATGCGCCTTTGGGTTAAGAAGATAGGATATGAAGCGGCTTCCGCCCAGAAGGATGGGCAGGTTCGCCTCGAACCCTAAAAAGGAAGGCCGGTTACGAACCGCGCAGGCCTTTTACGGCTGAATGGAGTTTCGAGATATGCCTTTCCAGATGGCCCCTAACCACAGGTATGTCTGGAGCCGCTTGATCACATGCATCAACAAGGGCATGGAACCCGTATGACAGGTCTTCTATGGCAAGCAAGCGAAGATATGACAGGAACCCATCCACAAATCCCGTTTGAATAACCCCTTGTCGCTCCTTTGTCCCGAGTCCTGCCACAAACCCCTCTAACGTCGCATCCACACATACATCATCTGCCCATGCAACAGCGCCGCTACCATCCAGGCGGTCGAGCCGCATCCTCAGACACAGATTCAACAAAAAGAAGAGCAACGCCTCATGCGCAGGAACCCCCTCGGCGAACGCGAGCATGGGGGCATATTGTCGGGCGGTTATGAGTTTCACATCTATGGATTCACCCTGCGCTCTCACCACAAAATCGCCTGCCGCAAGGTGCCAGGGAAAGATCTGTTCAAAGGTCTCGATGTCATAATAGAGGGTCATAATTTTAGCGGCCTGCGTATAAACCTGCCAGGTCTGCTGCCCAGAAAGGCAGCAGAAACCTCTCTCGGGATCCCAAAGGACCAGCCTCAGCGAATGATCAGTTTTGTCAATTGAGAGGTGGAATTCGTGGTATCCCTGAAACCAATCTGCCAGAAACATGAACATGGAGGGAAGGAAGGCTTCGCCCTGGAAGTAAGTCCGTGGCAAGAACAGGAAGTCGTATTTCCTGTTTAGATGTTCCAAGACTTCAAACTCCCGACATAGCCGGGCTGTTCCCCTTGCCGTAATTGCCACGTTCATGACAAAGGCGGCGCACGTCTCACCGACCACTACCTCGATCCTGGCCGGGTGGTAGTCGCTGCCGTGCTTTTCTGAATAGATGAGAATCTCTTCTATGTCGTTGGTCGAGACATCTCTCCCCAGTTGCCTGGCTGTAGCATCAACTAACAACCCGTAGCCGTCTCTTGAGATAACATCTGCGATGCCTTCAAAATACTGGCCAAATTTTACAGCAGCGCCTTGGCTTGGGTCGGGATCGCAACGTGTCAGGCGCATGGGGGCCTGGCGCGTCAGGTCATCTAAGAGAACATAACCGTGTGGGGAAGGAACGAGGTATTTGACTTTGGGTTGGTGGGCTTTCATCAACGCTCAAAGCTGAAAGCTAAACGAACTGCAACAGCGCTTGAAAGTGGCCTGTCCTGTTTTAAAATGGCTCAAGTAAACGTGACCAATGCGGTCGCTTTTGCCGACCCCACGCCCCTTAGCACTTTGAGCTTTGAGCCTCTTAACTCAGCGATACGGTTCCAACTGCTTCAAGAATTCCGGCTTGACTTCAAATCCATATGCTATTGCTTTGTCGCAGTGTTCAACAGCCTCCTGATAAGCCCCCTTCTCAAAATAAGCGAGTGCAAGGTTGTTGTGGGCAACAGCAAAGGTCGGCTCAAGCTCCAATGCCTTCTTTGCAGCGGCAATCGATTCGTCCAGTCGCCCAAGCATGAAGTAGGCACTGGCAAGGCTGCTATGGGCCTGGATGAACTTTGGGTTGAGCGATACAGCCTTTTCCAGGGGAACAACGGCTGCCGCAGGGTCACCTCTCTGCAAATGAACGAACCCTAAATTTCCGTAGGCTGTGGCAAACTTGGGCCTGACCCTTATGGCCCGCTCATTAAACCCGATACAGGCGTCCAAATCCCCCTTGTGTAAGTAAATGCCGCCAAGGGCCACGTAGGCCTCTCCCAAGGTAGGGCTATGTTCAACGGCTTCCGAGAGTTCTTTTATCGCCTCGTCCCACTTTTTTTGCTTGATCAGGCCTATGGCAAGATTGTAGTGCGTGGTGCCGCAATCAGGATTCTTGGCCAGGGCTGCTCTTTGTTCTTCAATGTACTCCTCAGTTGTTTTCGCTTTTGTCAGGGGTTTGGGCATTATGCTCCTTTACATAAAATGATCGATCTATGTTTCCAAATGGCACGTTTTCCCTAACAGACACACCATCACTTGTCAACAGGTGCTATGCGCTGCACGCTTACACAACGTCATACACGCCCACCCGTGATCTGCCTCTTCCTGCAGCAACCGCAGGCCGTGTTCAGTAAACGCCTTGCCGACATTCTCAGAAGCAAGCTTCGTGAAACCAGAAACAACCAAAAGGCCGTCTTCTTCAATCTTTTCCGCTAGGGTGGATGAGAGTCTTCTTAATGTAGCGTAATACAGGTTGGCAACGATAACGGAAAAATCAGTTGTCAATTCTTCAACCGGCGTGTTTGTGATCGTCACTTGTTCGGCAACCCCATTTAGTGACACGTTACGGGTAGCCTCGGATATGGCGCACGGGTCAATGTCAATGGCTACGACTTCTCGAACACCCAACTTTGCCAAGGTAATGGCCAGGATACCTGTACCTGTTCCAACATCCAAGCCCTTTAATGGAACCTTCCGTTGTGTGCAACGATGATCACTTAAGATGGCATCCAGGGATCTCACTGCCAAAGAGGTGGTTGGGTGGGCCCCGTTTCCGAAAGCGGCTCCTCCCGCTATATCAACAACTACCTCCCCGGGTCGTGGCTTGTACGGTGTTTGAGGAGGCTTTATCACAATCCTTTTGGAAAGCCTTACCGGCCTGTCAAAGGACCTTTCCAAAAAGCTGGTGCCGTATTGATATGTATAGCTGAGTTCTCCCAGACTAACCAGATCGCTGATAGCAAGCCTGACCCTTTTCCTGTCAACACCAGCAGTCCGGGAAACAGCCTTTTCCACGTCACCCGGGGTCATCTTTCTATTGGCCTCGATGACTGTCTGGTATATAATAGGTTTTAATTCTAGCATCATCAGTAGACCGGGAATAGCAAGATATTGGACACGAAGTGCCTCTTTTTCCTGGAAGATTCTCTTCCTGTCAAGCAATGAAGTTCAAGCTGTGTGCTTACGCTTTTAGTACGAGTCGCGTGTCTACGGGCTGTTGCTCAAACCGCTCTCTTGAAGATGCTGCTCGCGTTGCGCAGCTTTCTTGCCGCCAGGGGGACATCCTTTTTGAGGTCAGGTCACTCATATGGCCTGACAAGCCACTCAACGGCACCATATTCGACACACGGTCCTGAGGCATTTACAATAGGCTTCTCAGCTTGTATACCACGTTTGCGTGTGCCTGGTTCGTGACGTTCGATACCATTTGCAACTGACGAGCAGGATGAGGATTGACCTGCCTCAAAAAGGATATCCTCCTGGCGGTTCCCTGAATGTCGTCTGGACAGCTATTTGGGCAACAGCCCATCCAAGACTGACATGCTCTTGAACTGGTGACCCATAACCCAAAACGGAATGAGGGTTCACATTGTCTCCGACCCATAGAGAATCGGAAAAGCCCCGCTGCCCATTTTGCGCAGAACCTTTTGGAAGGCCCCCAGAATCACATTCCAAGCGCGAAGGAGACTTTTACAAATGGGTTTGCCTCTGTGGAGCCATTGGCGCCTATGACGCCACAGGACATAATCTCGGAGATGCATTAATGGAAGCCATTGCCTCTGCCTATGATGACGACTGGGAGAAAGCCTTATCTATGGAAGCTGACGAAGACTATGAAATAAGATACCTCGACTGCTATCATCCTGGTGATCATAGGATCTTGCAGGGTTACAGGACGTACAAGAGCGGGCTGGCCGCCTTTGTTTTTGTAAAAGTCAAAGCCCCCAAACATGTCCACTGAGCAACAACGCCGCATGGTTGCACTGGATCATCACAACTTTGGCCATGGTTTCATCGGGAACGTGGCCGATATTGTCCTTTCGCTCGAAAATTTGGATTTATAGCATCCCTTGGGTCTTTGCATCCAGCAATATCTCTTCCCGCTCAAGAAACGTGTCCAAGGGAAGAGCCAACCTGGCGGCAAGCTTCACCCGAAGATCTGCAAGCTGGACATTACTTGTCAGCTTCATGTCTCTTATAGCTGCTTCAGATTCTTCCGGCCTGTCCAAATCATAAAGCGCCTGTGCCCGGATCAAGCGTGCCCCCGGCCCGTCCTGCTTGACCCTGTCCAGAAGTTCCAAAGCCTTCACGGGTTGGCCATTCGTGCGAAATATGTGCGCCGCGTGGATCAAGACTGTAGGATCATCCAGGAGCTTTCCGGCGACAGCTGTAGCCTGATCCAGAAATCCGAGCTTGAGGTAAAGGTTTATAAGGATGAGAGCATCTGTCATGTCTGTTTTCAGGGCGCCCTTGGCAGCGCCGCGAAGCACCTTATAATACAGGTCAATGTTATGCTGCCGCAAAGCTTCGGTATCTTCCAGTTGATAGTTATTTCGCAACGCCTGCTCATCTAAGTCCTCATAGCTTTCTATTGTCAGCGGCTCCATGGTACGGTGTACATGAACCTGAAAGGCAACCCTCTTTCCATCCAGGTCGCTGAGCCCATAGTCAGCGGGAAAGGTCATGTCAAACCGCACGGTTTCCCCGGGACCGATTCTCTCAAGGCGCCTTTCAAAATCGGGCAGCAGTATCCCGTCGCCAAGAATTGCCTCCTGAAACCTGCCACATGTGGCAGGGACGAGCCTGCCATCAACAGAGCCCTGGCAGTCATAGATCACTTTAAACCCGCGGCGTGCTGTCTCTCGGCTTACCTTGAAGCATTGATACGGACCTTGCAGAAGCTCTTGTACGGCCGGGTCTCCAGGGAATGCTTTGCTCAATAGCTTGATGCAATCTGAAGCAGCTACATACTCTTCAAAGGCAATATATATGCTGGCCAGCAAACAGGTGGCTTCAGGCCGGTCTGTCAAGGCGCTCCGGTTTTGGGTGATGAATGCAGCCCTGAGGAACAGGTTCCTTCCTGCCCGCACGTCTTCCGCAAAGTCGTTCCGGTTCAATCGCCAGATCAAACTGATGCGCCGAATCTCATCTGCTGACATCCTATCAGTCTCATAATCCCTGCATACGCTTAGATAGGCCGGTCGGG
>JBFEUB010000204.1:0-6009 GCA_041547605.1 Desulfobacteria bacterium | reverse complement strand
CCTTGAGCTTTCCCTTCCAGAAAAAAGGTGCGATCAGGGTAATATCCGGAAGGTGAGACCCCCCGCGATACGGGTCATTAACAATTACCTGATCACCAGGAGATAGGCTTGGAAAATCGGCGACAACTTGTTCGACAGCCGATGGCATGGCACCAAGGTGCACCGGGATGTGTTCGGCTTGGGCAATGAGCCGACCCTTGGCGTCAAACAGGGCACAGCTTTCATCCATCCGTTCTTTAATGTTGGGGGAAAAGGCCGTTCGTCTCAGGTTTCCCCCCATCTCCTCCGGGATGGCCAAGATGAGGTGTTTAAAAACTTCAAGTGTTACTGGATCAATTATCGACATATTCCTAATTTCTAATACGTTTTAGCCGATATATAACGTCACAGTCGAAGGGTTTTGCGCGTGCTGCAACATAGCAAAAACTTTGTCTATTTCACCCGGATGCTGAGGCATCCCATATCGGCCATAGAGATTTCGCAGCCAGGTGGCACAAACACGGTGGACCCCTCATCTTCGACCACGAGGGGGCCGCGATCGTGGAAAGATGACCCGAGGCTACCACGATCATACACGGGAGCCATCTCCCAGCCTGACAAAAGGAGTATGCTTCTTTGGCCGACCGGTTGACGGGTTGCAAAGGATGTGACCCCGACTAGGGGGATTTCCTCCCTCGAGGTCACAGCTGAAAGCCTTACCGTGACAACTTCCACATGAGGCCCTTGTTCCAGGCCGTAGCCATATCGCTTTCTGAAGAGATGGTGAAAGTCTTCCGCCGGGTTGGCTTCCGCGGCGTAGGGTACGGGTAGATGAAAGCTCTGGCCTTCATAGCGCATGTCTAAAGCGGCTATGAAACGTGCATGTTTGGGATCCAGACCCTGGCGGGTAAGAGACCTCAAGGTCTTTTCTTTGAACTGCTTCAGGATAGTTTCCACTTCGCCTTGCGTCTTCGTGCTCCATCTGGCAATGAGGGTTTGCCCAAAATCGAGCCTCACGTCTGACAGAAGAATCCCTAAAGCCGAGAATACACCAGCCATGGGGGGGACCAACACCTCTTTGATGTCCAGCTCGCTGGCAAGCTCTGCTGCATGAATGGGTCCGGCGCCTCCAAAGGCAAGGAGCGCACACTCTCTAGGGTCGATCCCCTTTTCTACGGTGGCCCTTCGAATTCCTCTCAGCATGTTGGCATTGACCACGGCGCGCACACCTAGAATGGTTTCCTCGTGGCTGAGCCGGGCAGATTGTACAAGTGGTTGAAACGCATCCCTGGCTTTTTGGGGATTGAGAGTCATCTGCGTGCCCAAGAAGGACTTGGGATCCAGAATCCCGGACAGAAGGTTTGCATCAGTCACGGTCGGCAGGTTGCCGCCCCGGCTGTAACAGGCAGGACCCGGCTCAGAACCGGCGCTATGTGGCCCGACACGGAGGGCTCCGCCCTTGTCGACCCAGGCAATCGATCCTCCGCCGGCCCCTATGGTCGTGATGTCAAGGATGGGGAGCCGGATGGGGAGTCCGTCGATTTCCCCCTCATCTGTGCAAAGAGGAGTATGGTCTACGATGGCGGAAAAGTCGGCACTCGTTCCACCCATATCAAAAGTGATCATGTCTTTTCTGCCTATGCGGTTTCCGAGTAACAGGGCACCAGAAACCCCGCCAGCCGGACCAGAGAGCAACATCTCGACTGGCTTTACTTCTCGCGATGCTGCCACACCGCCGCCGGATTTCATAATATAGTAGTCAGCCGGCCCTCCAGTTTCCTGAATCTCCGCTCGTATGTTTTCCACGTAACTGTGCACGACGGGCTGTACAAAGGCATTTATGGCCGTGGTAGAGGCCCTTTCAAATTCCCTGAATTCAGGGATGATCTCAGATGATCTGGATACAGGTAATCCTCTTTTTCTGAGTGCTTTCTCAATAATCATCTCATGAGATGGGTTTTTGTAAGAAAACAGAAGACACACGGCGGCAGCCTCTGCCCCAGACTGGATGACGTGATCTGCCAGGGTTGCTGCATCAGATGGTGATAGAGCCAAAAGGACGCTTCCGTCAGGGGCAAGGCGTTCAGGGGCTTCAAAGCACAGGTCGCGTCGCGTCACGGGTGTTGGGCGTTCGCAATTGAAATCGTAAAGCCTGGGCCTTTGTTGCCTGGCAATGTAGAGAAGGTCTCGGAAACCCCTGGTAGTAATAAAGGCTACTTTTGCTCCTTTTCTTTCAAGGAGCGCATTCGTTGCGACCGTCGTACCATGAGAGAAAGTGGAGATCTCAGAAAGGGAGCTTATCGTTTCGGTAACAGCCCGATCAGGAGAGGCTGGCGTAGAAAGTACTTTCCGGCCCCGGATGCCGCCTCGGTCCAGTGTGACCACATCCGTAAAGGTTCCTCCAATATCCGTTGCTACGCGCATGTTGCGTCCGGTAACCGCTTCTCTCACTCGCTCCTGAAGTCTATTTCAACCGCAGAGACACGCATACCAATACCGACAGATAGCTGGCCTCCTTGGCAAGCTGTTAAGCGTCATGCTCCTCAGGCACTTTTTGTTTCCTTCCGCCTACGGGGATTGCATTTTTGATCGGCCATTTGTCGGCCAATCACAATGGCTGTGACCGTCTGCGTAGCCTTGCGGTCAATATGATTGAATCATACGGCAGAACCGCTCAGACTGCGCCAAGGCATCAAGACTCTGCCATATCCACTTCTCTTTGTGGGCTTCAAGGGTGATGATGGGTTTCAAGCTGTTTTCTTCAACGTACTCGAACAGGAATTCGAAGTTAATCTTACCGGCTCCAATGGCAAGATGATCATCTTTTATTCCGTCATTGTCGTGTAAATGGAGTTCTTTTATGAACGGTCCAAGCGCCTTTAGCCAGGCCCCCATGTTTGTTTCAGAAAAGGCGCTCATGTGGCCCGTATCGAAACAGAACCCTACTTTTTGGATATTCAATTCATTGAGAAGTTTAAGGAGCATATGAGGGGTCTTTTCGAACACGTTCTCGATCATCAGGGTGGTCCGGGTGCCTTCTAGACCTTTCACAAGGGGCGTCCATGTCTCCAAGGCTGTCTCGAGCCACTCGTCCTTTACTTCATCATATCTTTTTCTGTCATAGCCTGTGTGGCAGACAATAGACAAAGGCTCAAAAACCGGTATGAGGTCGAATGCTTCTTTCAGGCGCTCTCTACTTGCTTTCAATATCTTCTTGTCTATGCCACCCGGCACAAGGTCATAAAAAGGTCCATGCAGCGTGATTAAAAGGCCTTCCTGTTGAAGCGCGGAAGCCATTTCCGCAAAATCTTTCTTGGAATATGTATCAATAACGCCCCCATTGATCCCGATTTCAGGATTGATCCTTTTTTCAAGGATCAGGGGCAAGTATTTCCCTTTCAGGAGTCTGAAAGGAATACATACCTGAATGCTTCTTATGATTTGTTGGATCATTGTGCGTTGTGTCTGATGGGGTTATAATGATTCGTCGAATTATGTTCCGTTATCAAAGTGTCGGCAAAGCTCTTTGGCTTCCAAAGGCGTCTCTTTTTGACCTTTTCTGTCTCAACTCCTTGCGTTTTTTGGCTCTGATGCGACCTTCCTCAAACCGCCTCTTCTCATCCTCGGTTTCAGGCACAATTTTGGGCACTGGTGTGGGTTTTCGGTTGTTGTCCAGGGAGACCATCGTAAGGTACGCAGAGTTGGTGTGACGCACTTCGCCAGTCATCAGGTTCTCGGCTTCGACCCTGACACCCACCTCCATAGAAGCAGTTCCAACATAGTTAATGGAGGCACGCAAAACAACTAACTCTCCCACGAAGATAGGTTCGTGAAAGTCTAGTCGATCCATGGAAGCGGTGACCACATTGGTCCGGCAATGGCGGTGTGCTGCGATGCCTGCGGCTGTGTCTATGAGTTTCATGATGGTTCCGCCGTGTACGTTGCCGGCCTGATTTGCATCTACGGGAAACATGGCCTGAGCCATTTCAACCCTTGATTCGCATACTGTCTTCTTATTCGTCATCTTTCCTCATCCTCATCTTTCTGTGCTAGTGATTCTGAGAAAACCTTGCATTGGCCGAATGGCGGCAGGACGCTCATGGTCTCAAAGGAAGTCGGTTTTATCTGCTTATGACAACGTTCATGGAAAAGCAAAGGACTACCTGTGAACTCTTTTTCGCATTGCTCTAAAAAAAGTCAGAGAAGAAAGTAATTAGCGACTAAGGAAATTGCCGATGCAAATGAACTGCACCGGAGAGCGCATTCCCCGTTCCGATTTCTCGAGACCGCAGGGAGGTTCAATCAAAAAGCATGTTTAGCTACTTGCATTTTGTGGCCAATGACAGAAAAGACCTCTTGTCACCCGAGAAGAGTATTAGGCCTTTTTTGTCAAAATCACGCAGCGAAGAACGCACGTCGGCCGATGAGATCCCAACTGCCTTTGCCACCCTGTCTATTGTTTGAGATTTATCAACAGCCGACAAGTAGATGTCTTTTTCAGGAGAGCTCAGCGTATGACTTTTTCTTTGCCCATCCCGGCACACAAAGATCTTCAGGTCTCTTGTGGCGCTTTCGTAGCACATGAAATTGTCATTACGGCTTTTGTTCTTAATTTCTTCTACTTTTTTCCTTATCTTTGCAGCAATTTCAAACTGCTCCTCTTCGTTGTCAAACTCGTAAGGGTAAGGATAATTGGAATATGAGGGCAGGGGAAAGTCTTCAAAAATGTCGGAGAATATCGATTCCTCGTTTCGCTCAACGCCGTAGCGGTCAATATTCAGAAAGACCGGGCAATCTGTTGGGAGATAAAATTCACCTGGGTAGATCAAGATATTTTCATACACCAACAAATGTGTAATCAGGTCCATCACTTTCAGATTCTGCTCTAGATCGTTCGTCGTCATGTCAGGATAGCATGTGAAGAGATTGAACTGCAAAGGGACCCCTAATTCAGCGACCATTTTTAAGACCTCTACATTTCTGATGGCTGAAACCCCCTTTTTCATCATGCCCAGAACCCTGTCACTGAATGTTTCAATCCCCACCTGGAAATGTGAGATCCAGTCACCAAAGCGCAAAAGAGACTGCAAGACTTTCTTGTCCATCTTCTGTGCACGAAATTCTGCAAAGTGAAATGACAGGCCCTTTCCGTCCAGATAATCAGAAAGCTTGATGACCAATTTTGCATTCTTTAAGGCATCAGAGTCCAAAATGATAAAATTCTTGAGGTCTCTCGAGATATCCTGATAGTACTCCATTTCCGATATTACGCGGCTGGCTGTTTTTGACTGACACCGCACATGATACGATTCGTCCGGACAAAACGTGCACTTTCTCCAAGGACACCCCCTGCCAAACTCAAGTGGCAATATAATGTCCTGCGGTTCTATGGGCAACTCCCCAAGATGGTATCTTGGAAAAGGCACAGCATTAAAGGAAACGTTCGGCTTCAGTTTTGATTCCTTGATGTTGCCTTTCGCGTCTTTATACAGAACATTATATAATGGTTTTTTGTGGTCTTCGATGTACTCTAATAAGCTGGGGATTGTCACTTCACACTCTCCAATTCCCACAAAATCCACAAAATCTGTGTTCGACAATAACTGATGAGAGAAGGTGCCCGCACAGTCCTTGCCGCCGACAACCGTGAACACATGAGGATAAGTCTTCTTGATCGTGGAGCACATGAGCAGTGCACTACTTAACTGATAGTGCGAGCAAGTGAACCCAACAAGCTTTGTTCCATGCAGGTATGGAGAAATCTTCGAGAAAGCGGATTCAATGAATGCCCGGGCTGCTTCTCTCCAACCTTCGAACTCATCGAGCGTTAATTCAACAGAATCCAGGCGCTCGGCAAAGCGGTCTTTGGATATCTGATATCTCTCTTCAAAAAGTAGCGATGCAAAAACATAGTCCAATCCAAGATATTCCACGCCAAGATATTGTGAAACCTCTGTGAGGCTTTGACTTAAACGCTCATCAAAACGGTTCAGGAAGGGAAGAAAAGCCAGATGAAAATGAAACGTCTTT
>JBFEUB010000203.1:0-6023 GCA_041547605.1 Desulfobacteria bacterium | reverse complement strand
GCGCAACAACTCGGGCGGAGCCCTCAGACAGCTTGCAATTTTAAACGCCAGTCACATTCAAAAATCTTCTCCAAAATTGCACAATGTCGTTCGCCAAATAATATTTTCAATCATCAACGACTTGCGAGCAAACGGAACATTTTTTTGACAATCAGTCTAACATCATAACGGGCCGTTGCCAAAAGCGCTCTCTTGAAGATGTTGCTCGTGTTCCGCAGCTTTCTTGCCATGTCTCCTTTCTAAACCCCGAGTGAACCACCCACACCGGAGTTTTCTGTGCCACACCCTTTTACCTGACAGCTATGCGCATGCCGTGACACGCATTTTCTTATGATTTTTTCATGACGAATCTGGGCAAATCCACTTTTTTGGCACGAGTCCTGCAGGTTAGCACGCAACCACCGGCCTGCTGAGTTACACACCTGATGAGGAGGTTGCGTTATGGCGGAAATAGCGGATATGAAAGTGCGCGTTGAGCGAAGAAAGTCTAAGCGGCTTCGAGTTGTAGACGGTGCATTTGTTATGGTTAGGCCCTCTGATACCGGTGCAGGCAGACTCATAAACATTAGCCCAGCCGGACTTACCTTTGAATATGTCACCACGGAAGAGCCATCCGTAGAGCCTACTGAGCTGGAGATATTCGTAACGGGTAGCCAATTTCGTTTGCGTGAAGTGCCATGTAAAAGCATTTGGGATTTACCAGTTCATAAACATCTCACAAATTCTCTGCACAAGAGGCGCTGTGGTGTGCAATTTAAGGAGTTGTCGCCTCACCACCTGTCTCAGCTGGAACATTTTATCCAAAAATACACCATCGGTCCGGTGTGAGTTGAAGGGCCATACCCGGTTCGACTGTCAAAGACTTGACACAAGTCCATGAGAGGCATCATTCCCATGTCAAATAAAACGGAAAAGGTGGATAACAGCCCAAAGCCTCTCGATGTGAAGCCTCCCCGCCCTTCCGGGCGGGAGGTGTCTGCCCTTCGGCATCACTGCGTGTCCCAGGGAGCATCCCGGTCAACGCGGCGCTAGAACGGGGACGTATAACACGGGATCAACCCCGTAAACCCTTCAATCCTCAGAACAACTTGAATAGGAACGCCACTCAAACCAAGGAGGTCGCCGGCAGATGGAACAAGAATATAAGCAAATCATGGCAGAGATCATTGATCAAATGGTATACGAAGAGGGGTTTGGATCGAATAAGCACCCATTTCATAATCTTTGCAAAGCAAGGGACATTGGGTTCGATTCATATGCAGAGTGCCTGGAAGCACGCCCATTCGACTGCAAATTCTCATTTCGTTCTGGCTATTCATACTACTGCCAATCTTATCTTCGTGTCTACGTAGTTAAGAAATATAAATTATAGCCCATAGCACTGCCGGCCATAAGGGAACGGACCCTGCTCCTATATTTCCATTAGCCCATGTAACGCCTTAGGTTCTCCCCACCGCCTTCAACTCCCATTTCCTCACACAGTCAAGAGGAGAAACTATGGCCGTTATTTTTCCCTTGCTCCAAACACCCGCTTATCAAAACAGAATCATTTGCCAAGATTCCCCCGTATTGTTTGACGAGACGTATTATTTGAGTTAGAACCCTATGACGGAGCCGCCCGGTTGTTAAGTTTTATGTCTGAATAGAAATCTTTAACCGCAACAGCGAGCGTTTTCCCTGCCCCGATCTTATCGGGGTTGCAAGGGGCTTCAATCTTCTCACACGGCTTCCGTTAACAAGAAATTACTTCCTGAATATCTTGATCTTTGAGTGGATTGCAAATCTTCAATGACCGGCCCCGGCTGATGGCTTTCAGGTATGGCAACCTATGTCGAATCCTGCAGTGACAGAATGCATCGCAGCATATTGGGTTTATCCATAATCGCGGAACCGAATAACCTTTAAACACGACATGCTGAGACGATTTCTTGCTAGACCGAGAAGTCTCAACCATCTGTACTTCTGTGACCAAAGGGTTTCCCCTTTTTTGCAAAAAGGAGCATCTTTAGGACTATCTATGAAACATGGCTGGAGGTACGCGGTTATGCAAAGGAATCTTCTCATTATTCTTGTGACCACTGCTTTTTTTGTAGGCGGTTGCGCGGCTCCCAAACTAAAATTGTTTCCGGACGCCACGGACCCTCTCCAGGAGTACACCCTTCCTGGCACGCAAAAGGGCAAGATATTGGTTATCCCCATGAGAGGGATCATCTCGGATGCTCCGAGGACGCGGTTCCCTGGCGCCAGGCCAAGCATGGTTCAGGAGATCGTGTCTCAGCTCAGGCTGGCTGAAGAAGACAAGGAAGTCGGAGCGATTCTTTTGAAGATCGACTCACCCGGCGGCTCGATCACCGCAACCGACGTCCTTTATCAAGAAATCATGGCCTTCAAGAAGCGGACGGGAGTCAAGGTGGTCGTTGCCATGATGGATGTGGCCGCTTCGGGTAGCTATTACCTCTCCCTTCCGGCCGATTTCATCCTGGCGCACCCAACCACGGTTACAGGCTCTATAGGCGCAATGTTCATGTGGCCCCAGGTGACCGGCGTCATGGGAAAAATCGGCCTGGAGGTAAAAGTGACCAAGTCGGGGGAAAACAAGGACATGGGCTCCCCCTTCCGGCAGACCACCCAAGAGGAAGAAAAAATTTTGAAGGGGCTTACCGATGAGCTGGGCAGCAGATTCGTAAGCCTCGTGGCCAAGCATCGCAAACTCGATCAAAAGGCTTTAACCGATATCTCCACCGGCCGTGTCTACATTGCCAATGAAGCCTTGCAACTGGGGCTTGTCGATGAAATCGGATACTTACCTGACGCGGTCTTGCAGGCTAAGAAGCTGTCTGGACTGCCCGAAGACAGCAAAGTAGTGGTCTACCGCCGGACGGAATACCCGGACGACAACATCTATAACACTGCCACGACTCAGTATAGCGATAGCAGATCGGCTCTCATCGAGTTGGGATTGCCGGACTCCGTAAGCTCCCTGCGCACCGGTTTCTACTACCTTTGGTTGCCTGGCTCAGCCCGTGACTAACCCGGGCCTTTCCACATGCAGTTTTACTCTGTTACCTATCCGTCACCTCCGCCTGAAGGTGATGGGAAGCGCCTCCCCTTTCGGTCTAAGAAATAGGCCTGTATGGTGCCTGTTCGTGATGAAAACCGTTACGAACATGGCAAAACCATGAGGGTTCTGAAATCATGAGGCTCACGGCAAAGATAGAGGTCCCGGGGTGTGTCAAGGCAGCAACACCCTGTTTAAAAAAGTCCACACCTTTCGGGATCACTTGCCCAATATATACTGTTCTGACAAGGGGGTTGCGAAGCGTCATAATAGTCCCTTAACCCGAACCAAAAGACATCATGAATGCATACCAGAATCCCGTTTCTCGTGAAGAGAGGCGGGGTTTTATATAGTTGATATTTCTGGTACTTATGGTTTTGTCAAGCCCTCTGGCGTCGTGGACTGAGGCAGCAAATCAAGATATGGTTAGTTTTGGGGCAATGCGATCATTACGTTTACGCCCATCACATAAACCTCCTTGCTGTTTGGTCCCACCCACTTGAAATTAAATGATGTGGCACGGGCTTTGCATTTCTACCAGGCATCTATCTTTCATCATCTCAAATGTTCTAAGCAGGTGCCGTCATGCCGAATACGAAACGACAATTTGAGCGAAGGAAACATAAGCGATGCCAAGTCCCGACAGGTTCATTTGTTGCCCTCAGATCCAATGGGACTATGCTGGGTCAAATCACACATGGGACTATACTGGGTCAAATCACAGATATTAGCATGGACGGGCTGGGCTTTCGCTATATCGACGTGAACCAGCTTCCAGAAGAATCATCCTTGGACATATTCGTGACCGAACACGATTTTTGCTTGGGTTTGCGCTTGGACAGGGTGCCGTTTAAAACCGTTACGAATTATGACATACCGAATACGGTCGTATGCAAAATAGTTGACGGGCTGCCCCCCAGTTGTAAATCCATGAAGCGGGGTGGCGTGCAATTTGGGGAGCTGACGCCTGAACAAACAGGACAGCTGGAATTTCTCATCTGGAACTGTAGACACCGTGGCACTGCAAGGGACAAGGCTACAGTCCGTTGTCAAACAAACCACGCACAGCCAGCAATAGCCGTGCCTTACGCATAAAAGCCTCGAACTCCAAGGTTTCCTGAGGCAAAATATCGTCCCCTTTTGTGTTTCTACTGGGCAATCTTAGGAGAAAGTAAGAAGTGAGAAAATACCATATATTGGTTCCAATCTTAACGGCGTTGTTATTGACTTGCGGAGCCATGGAACTTCGAAGGACGGCAGACGCTACCATCCGAGGTGACGTAGAGAAACCGATTTACACTATAGCCCCCAAACACTATTCTGTCCCAGTGACAAACGGCAAACGTGTGATCAAACTGGGCCCTATGTTCTGGGGTTTATATCCTGGAGCTGTGGCATTCAAAGAAATAGAAGATGCGCTGGCATACATGAAGGAAAAAGATATGAATGCGAAGGAATTGGGGGTTTACCGTCTCTCTGGAGACTATGAATCAGATGTGAATCAGGAAGGCACACTTCATCGCATAAATAAGTCCCTGCTGCTCATTGAGAAGCTCAAATACTAATCGACCTGCCCAGGAATTTAAGCCAACCCTCCTTACAAGCCGCTGACCTCCTGCGCTGTGACCCTCCGATATAAACAAACATGTTTAGCTATTAACCCTGGATATGGCGAGCGGGACCCAGGTGAGCCATTGTCCCCTTCTGGCATCAATCACAGATCAGGCAGGATTCGACATTCTGCCGTACCAGATCTCAAAATCACAGGCCAAAAAACTTGCGGTATGCAACGCATGTCTCGAAATGCGGTCTTAGAAAGCCTAGCCCTTCAAGTCCAGAGTGAACCATTCGCGATTTTCAGCCAAACAGCCTTCGCTTCCCAGAATCCCTCCCGACAGTTTGACGAAACGTATCATTTGCGTTAGAAACCTTCGACGGAACCACCTGATTGGCAGGTATCACATATGGGAAGCAAGAATGAAAAGTTCTCGACTTCAAAAGCCCAAGATAGTGGCAAGCACCCTCTCATTCTGGATTGAGGGAACTACCCCCAACATCTTGTCCGATGCATATATTGAAGCTCCCGGCAGTGCCGACAAGTCGGGATAGGGAATGCGCTCGATATTGCGGTTCAAATGCCCGAAACGTATCTCATTAAATAGGAAAAGGAGACCATTATGGACTTCAGCTACAAGTCAATTGTAAGAAACTTAACTGTCTATATTATTCCCCTCATAGGGCTTGCTATTGTGTTCCTTCCATATATTGAGTCTAAGAAAAAGGAACTTTCCTATGAAATACTATCTGAATCAAGCATAGTAGATTCGGATGACCCAGCTTTGAAAGACGTTACGGTTTCATTTAAAGGAATGTCCTTATCGAAGCTAACCGCAGTCTCAATGAGAATCGCCAATACAGGAAACATACCCATTACTGCTGAGTCTTTTGAAAGTGATCTTTGGATTCACTTCGGAGAAGATGCGCAAATAGTTTCCTTTGATGTTTCAAGCCAGTCCCGGGAAAACCTCAGACCTACTGGCGTTTTTGACAAAGGTAACCTTCTCATCAACCCTTTTCTTCTCAACCCAAATGACGAATTTGCTTGCACGGTTTTTGTAGCAGGGGATTATGAACCGCTGGCTTTGGAAGGTCGAATCTCTGGCATCACGACATTCCGTAAGCTTGAGAAAAAATTCGAAACAATTAAGATCAGAAAACGCTGGATGCTAAAAGTATCATCAGGCGCAGCCTATGTTTTCATAATTCTTATGTATGGTTTTCTCGGGGGAGTATTTGCAGGAAGATTGCAGTATCCGGAGCGGAGAGAATTTATTCCGAGGACACGTTATGTGTCTCTTGTCCTTCTCTTGTCTGTATGCTCCATGATTGCATCAGTCTTTCTCTTCTCTGATGTCGCCGGAATACATCTCCCGTCGGAAAAGATGTTGCTGATAGGGGCTTTCAT
>JBFEUB010000202.1:0-6050 GCA_041547605.1 Desulfobacteria bacterium | reverse complement strand
AGAGGCGGACTTAAGGGCGGCTTTTGGCCATGGTTTTTTTGTCCGGACAAGCGATCTGGACGCCATATCATATAAGGTCTTTCTTGAAGAAGAAGGGGTCAAGCTTGGCCAGCTGCTCAGCAGCGCTGGGGGTTTCCGTGGCACGGTGAATTCGCAGCTTTCCATCCACGGCACCGGTATTTCTCCCAAAAGCCTCTCTGCAGAAGCCGTACTGGACATCTTTGCAAAGGGATTGGGAACAACCCAGGCAGCAGCCCCTGTTGATTTGCATATCTCAACCCAGGGAAGACTGGATAAAGGAGTTGCAACCATAAAACAGCTCACGGCAACAGCTGGTGACAATGTGCTTTTCACATCCGGCCATTTTGATCTCGCATCCAGGGAAGTTGGCGGCACCCTTAAGTTGGACGCACCAAATCTCAAAGAGACCTTGCTGGCTCTCGGTTTTAAGGAAACCCGCGGTTTTATCAAACTTCAAGCTGACGTTTCCGGTTCGGTCATGAGACCGGTTGTCCATTGCACTCTCCGGGGAGATCAGCTCCGTTTTCAAGACATAACCATCGGAGATGTTCGTCTCCGTGCAAGTCTGAACGAGTCAGGTGTGCTTCAGGTCTTGCAGCTTTCGGTTGAGAACCAGGGATCTGCGATAGAAGGGGCGGGATCGATTCAGGTGTTTGAGGACGCTGTTGCATTACTGCCCGCGCCTCCTTTGAAGTTCTCTCTTGTCCTTCGGGATGGTGAAATCAAAGACTTTCTTGACAAAGAGATCGCAGCCGGCATCATAGACGGCTCTTTTCGCCTGGATGGCAGCACCAAAGCGCTAAAAGGGGCACTCACCCTGCAAGGAAAAGGCATGGGTGTGGGGAAGATTCGGTTGGGCGACATTGACGTTGATCTTCGCCTTTCTGAGGGAATGCTTTACGTTGATCAGGCTCGGGTGAACAACTGGGGCTCAGCCCTTCGTATGTGGGGAACAGCACAGGTTATGAAACCAGAGACCATACAGCCACTCGAGGATCCCACATTTGATTTGAATCTTCAGGGTAAGGCTGTTGCTGTAGAGGATTTTGCGGACGAACTGAAGGGGAATATTACCTTGGCTGCTCGCTTGCACGGACACATGACCCGGCCAAAAGGGACGCTGGACCTCCACGGAATAAACCTTGATCTGGGCGTGCAGAAGGTGACCGAAATCATGATTCATTCAAACCTCGATGGGGAAAAGATCGGGATCCAGCCTCTTCAAATTGTCTTGGCACCAGGAGAAGTCATTCACGGCAACGGGTGGGTTTCTCTGAAGAAAGCGTTCGAGTTTGCTCTTTCTTCCGAGGGGATCTCTTTGCAACACATCGACAAACTTCAGGCGCTGAATTTTGTCGAAGGAAAGATGCGCTTCGATATTGCAGGTGCGGGTTCACTGGCTGCCCCCCGAATCGAAGGGAACATTGCGCTTTGCGAGCTTCGGGTTGGAGGGAAGGCATTAGATGACTGTGGGCTCCATGTTGCTGTCAGTGATCAGGTAGCGACGATTTCAGGGAAGCTGGATTTTGAGCTAAATGGTTCGTTTCACTTAGAGGACAAAACCTTTTCTGCGTTTATTCTATGTTATGAGACCGATCTTGGACCATACTTAAGGATTGCTGGCTACCCGGATCTGGCAGGCGTGGTGACGGGTAAGCTTGAGGCCACGGGGAACGCGGGGGCAATCAGTCAAATCAAAGCCATTGCCGATTTGTCTAAGCTCACCCTTGGCCTCAAAGGCCAAGAAGTGATTCGTGCCGAGAACTTCAAGGTCTCCTTGGATGAAGAAGAGCTCTCAGTGCCCGGCCTCCATCTTGTGCTTCTAAATGATGGAGTGATTGATTTCAAAGGACGCGGCAAACGCGATGGCCCGCTGGCCTTTGAAGTGGGAGGGCACATTCCTTTGCGGCTGGTCAGCCTCTTTGTTGAGGATCTTGCTGACATGACAGGAGACCTTGTTCTTTCTGGTGCCCTGGGAGGGACCCAGTTTCGTCCTGATCTGCGCGCCGAGATTGGTTTGAAGGAGGTCGGATTCACCGTCCCAGGGCTCTCCCAGAAGCTTCACCGTGTGAATGGTCGCCTTCAGATCACACCGGGGACAGTTAACGTTGATCGCATTGAGGGCCAACTGGGTTCTGGGCGGTTTGACCTGGCAGGCAGAGTCGATCTTGAGAGATTTAAACCTGTTGGGGCCCATCTTAGATTCACGGCAAACGCGCTTCCCTTGCAGGTTCCAGACACGATGGATCTGCTTGTGAACACCGAGCTTAAGATTCAGGGAACGAACGAACAAGCGACCGTTGAAGGAGAAATTATTATCCTGGAGGGAACGTATTACCGTGATGTGAATCTCAGTCTCTTGCAGGCGTTTAAAGAAAGCAAACGGGAAGAGGCACCACCACCAAAGGAGGTGGTGCATCCTTTAATCAGGAATGTGACCCTAGATATCTCCATCAAACGCCGGAATCCGTTTATTGTCGAGAACAATCTGGCAGAGCTGGAAATCAATCCTGATCTTCGTGTGACGGGCAAACTGAACAAGCCGATCATCAGGGGCAGGGCCGCCGTAGATTCAGGCACACTGTATTACCGGAAGAAAAGTTTCGTTGTCAAAAAAGGCGTGATCGACTTTTTGAATCCTTATAAAACAGAACCGACTATAGATATTCAAAGTGAGGCCAAGATCCGCCGGTGGTTGGTCTTTTTAGCCGTTTCTGGTACCCCAGATCAGCTCTCATTCAAACTCACATCTGACCCTCCGGAAGAGCATGGAGACATTCTTGCTCTTCTTGTCATGGGGAAAACCACACGCGAGCTGATTGACGGGGAGGGCGGAACCTCCAAGTCGACATCCCAAATGCTTGCAGAAGTGATTGCTTCAAGATACAGCGAGGATGTCAAAACTGCCACGGGACTGGATATCTTAGAGGTGCAGGCCCAGGGAGAAGAAGGAGAGGAAACATCGGATGTCAAAGTCACGGTCGGCAAAAAGCTTTCCAAGCGAATGACCGTGAAATACGCCACAGAATCGAAGGACGGCGAGATGATTGAAAAGGCTATCGCAGAATACAAATTTCTAGAAAACATTCTGGTGAATGGGTTTCAGGATAGCACGGGCACTTTTGGTGGAGAACTACAGTTCAGGCTGGAGTTTCGTTAGAAGAAGGCAGCGCGAGACATGCAATGGAAACGGTTCTTGTTCACCGGGCTATCCTCGGTTTTTTTGTTCTCCATATGTATCGGAATCTTCTGTGCGAATTATGGCTACTCAGGCGTGACAGGCCCCACGGTTGTGTCTGATTCCGAACCTATTGTTTCCAAGATTCTGGTGGACATTCAAGGTCTTCCGATTGACGACCAAACGTGGACCCGGATGACAAAAAGCCTGATCTTTTTTCAAGAGGGGGATCGCTTCAGCTCTGACAAGCTTCAGGCGTCAATTGAGGCATTGAAGCAGTGTAACAGGTTTGAAAAGATCGATGTCGATTCCAGAGAAGAAAAAGAGGGGATTACGCTGCTGTTTCGCCTCGTGCCGTTTGGATTGATTAAGGACATCAAGATAGACGGCGCATCTCCCCTTTTTGAGCGGGAAGTCTTACAAGTCATGACCGTCTATGTGGGTGACGCCTTTGTTGAAGAGGAGCTATCCCAACAAGCCACACTGATCGCCAACCTGTTCCGCAAGCAAGGGTTCGTTGCTCCAAAGATCAACGTGACGGGTACGCCGGACTCAGAAGATGGTCATTTCACGATTCACGTGAGAATCGAAAAGGGTCCGTATTACAAGCTTGAACGGCTTGAAATCCTTGGAAATCGTGCTTTTTCAGATACAAGACTCAAAGTAAAAATGAAAACATGGCGCGTGTCGCACCTGCTTCGCAGGGCAGGGCGTTTTATAGAGGAAGATCTCAAGAACGACATCAAAAAATTGAAGCATTATTACTGGAAAAAGGGATTTGCGGATGCTGCGGTCGACTACAGGCTGGAACGATATCCCGAACGAATGGGCGTTTCTGTCTTCGTTACGGTGACTGAAGACTCCCTGTACAAGATTGAACTGGTTGGCAATGAGAGGTTTTGGGATCGAACCCTTAAGAAAGATTTGATTCTCTTCAAAGACGGAAACCAACAAGGGATGGGCCTCAAGAAGAGTATCAGAGAGATGAAGAGGCGCTACAGGGAGGCGGGGTATCTTGAGGCAAAGGTGAAGATCGAAGAGAAGATCGATGTGGATAAGAAGCAAAGCATTTTGAGGTTCCAATTTGTGATTGATGAGGGCCCCTGTTCGATTGTCGATTCGATTCAGATCACAGGAAACACGGCATTTGATGACAAGAAGCTTCAGAAACAGATGCTGACCCGGATACCGGGTTTCCTGAAGAAGGGGGTCTTTGTGCCTGAAACCCTGGGCGAGGATCTGGATGCCATCCGGTTCCTTTACCGTAAGTACGGTTATTTGGATGCTCAAGTGAATAAAGAACTGACATGGAGTGAAGATAAGACGCGCGTGGGGATTCGCGTTGAGATCGAGGAAGGCGTTCAAACGATCGTATCTTCCGTGAAGATTACAGGGCTCTCTCTGCTTTCAGAAGCAGAGGCTCTAAAACCCATCACGTTGCAGGTCGGGACACCGTTTCGAAAATATATGGTGCAAAGCGACGAAAACACCCTGTCTGCTATGATAGCAGAAAAGGGGTATCCCCGTGTTGAGGTAAAGGGAACGTTTTCTATCAGTGAGGATCACAAAGCCTGCGTTGTATATGATATCCATGAAGGAGCTTACGTGGAGATGGGTGAGGTCTACTACAAAGGTAACTTCCGAACCAAGCAGAAAATTCTGGAAAACGAGCTCACCCTGAAGCCAGGAGAGCCCTTTTCCCTCCGAAGGATGCTGCAAGGACAGCGCAGTATCCGAAACCTAAATATCCTTGAGAGCGTGAGGTTTAATACCATAGGACTCATGGAGAAGAAGGACAAGGTCGATCTGTTTGTTGAGATGGAGGAGAAAAAGCCATACTATCTTCAGGCGGGCGGGGGATACGATTCTGAAAGGGGATTTTTTGCTCACACACGCCTCGGAGATCACAATTTATTTGGGACAAACAAGGATGCCTGGCTTGCAGGGGAGGTAAGTCAGATTGGCTACCGGAATGAGCTGGGCCTCAGTGAACCTAGACTCTTTGGCTCCCGGATCTCGACGACCTCTGGTGCGTTTTTAGAGCGAAGAGAAGAGTTTAATCAAGTGTTTGGCACCGAGACCTACGGTGCATCTCTCGGGTTTAGCCGGAGATGGCTTAAACTCCTGAATACAGATTTGAACTTTCGTTTTGAGAGAAGAGAGCAGTTTGCGGGGGGCCCAGAGGAAGCAGCAATAAAGCAGCTGGACGGGGTCGATGAGTTTGATCCACGAAGCATCCTGGTTACAACGCCTGCCATAAGTTACGATAGCAGAGATTCCTTCATCCAGCCTAAGAAAGGGATCTTTTCGCGGTTTTCCGTTGACATCTCCAGGGGTCTTTCGAATGAATTGGATGATTTCCTTAGGTATTATTTTGACTTTAGGTACTACTGGACGCCTCTAGACCGTTTGACCTTTGCCTGGCTTGGCCGGGTCGGTCATGTTGATCCTTACGGCTCAAACGAAAAGGTTCCCGAAGATCAGCTTTTCTTTCTTGGCGGGATTTCAGATGTGCGGGGGTTCGAGGAGAATATGCTTCGTTTTGACGCCAAGAGAGATCCCGTGGGCGGACGCACGGCTATGGTTGGGAGTGTAGAAGCAAGGATCGATTTGAGCCACAATGTTGAGCTTGCTGCTTTCTACGACACAGGGAGTGTGCGGGATACATTTACCGAGGCGGGCTCGGACGCGTTTCAGGACTCGGTTGGGTTGGGCTTGAGGTACGTCACGGCCGTTGGTCCTATCGGTTTGCTTTACGGGATCAAGCTGGATCGAAAAAAAGAGGAAAAAGCTGGACGGTTCCATTTTTCCATTGGGTACACGTTCTAAACCATTGTATGGAATGAGGCGT
>JBFEUB010000201.1:0-6131 GCA_041547605.1 Desulfobacteria bacterium | reverse complement strand
TCACCGGCCAGCGTTTCCTTGCACTCCCAGCGCCAGGGTGCATGACAACCATGTGTTCTTGTTGGGGCATACTTGCACCATGGCTAGATGAAATTGGCATACCCTTGGATGGGCATGAGAAAAAAATATCTGAGCTGGTCAGCAGACCCTTGGCTCGCAATTGCTTCATCAGGTGCAAGGCCACATGAACTTCCTCATCAACTGGAGGTCGGGGGCATATTCTGTGGACTTCTCCGCCGTAATTTTGTCTCAGATGATGCTCGACGGCGTCTGAGAAACTCATCAAGATAATGATATCATATTTATTTATAAAGGTTCTTACGAACGGTGTCATTTCTCCACCAAAGAGGGTAGAGAAACGGGCATTTTCAAGAGAAAAAAGGGCATCTACTATATTGAGCGCACGCGCTGTATTTCCCAACTCATTAGAGCACAAAAGGGCCACAGAGGCCTTTCTCTCTCGCTTCAAGGATATAAATACCGGAAAGTTGAGAACCGAGTCCCCAAGAGCACCTTGATGAATGACGAGTATCTTCTCTTTCATTTCACAAGCATCTCTTGGTCGAAAAGTCTGGCGCCACACTGATATGTCTGATCTTTCACGATCATTTGAGGCGGAACAACAGGCTGGAACAATGGAAAGTTAGGGTACTGGAGAAAAGGAACGTGTTGAATCGATAGTAAGATCCGGATTCCGAGTTTGGCTTCAGCTTCAATTCGTGTCGAATTTGGTTTAGATCCTTACCAGTTACAACTCGTCGTCCATAATAAGCCCTTCACCCCATTACTTCAATACTCTCACAGAGGCCCGGGTCATAAGTACTCTCAATTGTCAAGAGTCTTCCGTATCGCCTGAGACAGTTGGCTCATATTGAAGGGCTTCTGGATGAATCCATCACACCCACGCTCCAATATCTCGGTCGCCTGGCCGTTTAAGCTGTATCCGCTTGAAAGGAGAACCACTATATCTGGGTCTATCTCTTTGAGTGTGTCATAGGCATCACCACCACCCATATCCGGCATGATCATGTCGAGGATTACTAGATCAATTTCATCCTTGTGGCTTGTGTACATTTCTACTGCTTCTTTTCCGCTTTTGGCCAATAGTACCTGATAGCCCATCTCCTTTAGCATCTTTTCGCCAACATCAATAATTATTTCCTCATCGTCTACAAGTAAGACAGCCTCGTGTCCTCGCTGAATCCCTTCATCTTGCACGACGGGGCTTTGCTCTCTGATGAATCCTTCTGTCGTAGGGAGGTAAATGTTAAAGGTAGTTCCTTGCCCCTTTCTACTGTAAACGTTTATGATCCCCCCATGATTCTTGATGATGCCATAAGCAGAAGCCAGTCCCAGGCCTGTTCCCCGACCCATTTCCTTGGTGGTAAAGAAGGGCTCAAAAATGCGATTTTGGGTCTCTTCATCGATGCCAACGCCAGTATCAGTCACAGACACCTTCACATAATTGCCAGGTCTTACTCCAGAAAACTCAGCAGCATTCTCGTCAAGTGTGACATTTTCCGCTTGTATGAAAAGGTCGCCACCTCCTGGCATCGCCTGCCAGGCATTCACATAGAGATTCAACAGCACCTGTTCGATCTGTGTCCGGTCCACTTCTACTGTCCAAACATCCTGTTGACACTCTCTGTGTATCCTTATTTCCTTTTTCGTGCGACCAAACATCTCGGAGCTTTTCTCGATGAGTTCACGAAGATCCGTGGGCCTGACCTCGTATTTGCCCCCCCTAGCAAAACCCAAGAGTTGTTTCGTCAGATATGCCCCCCGTTTCACCATATCCTCTATCCCCTTGATATGTCCGAAGTGGGGATGGTCAGCATCGACATCCAGAAACATCAAAGAGGTGTGCCCCTCGATGCCCATAAGCAAGTTGTTAAAGTCGTGTGCAATGCCGCCTGCAAGCGTTCCAATCGCTTTCATCTTCTGGGCTTGTAACAACTGGGCTTCGAGACGTTTACGATCAGTTATATCCCTTGCTACTCCATAACTCCCTCTGAACTCCTTGTCTTGCCGGTCAACTGGTCGATCATACACCCCCATGGCTTTTAACTCTACCGTTAAATGTCCGTTTCGCCTACTTGCATCTTGAAGACGTTTCAGCCTCAATTCCACACCCGTGGTGGCACGTGCACCTGTTCTCCTCTCGTTGAAACGGTATTTGGCTTTGCCCATATCTTCTTCAAAGACAATGGAGGTATAATGTTTGCCAACCAACTGGTTAGTCGCATAACCGAGAAGAGATTCAACAGCACCACTTACAAATGTGAACATCCCTTCAGCGTTGAGCGTATAGATAATGTCGGGGGATGCATGCACCAAATATTGGTAACGCTTTTCTGTTAGCTCAAGTTTTCCGCTAACAAGTTCGTGTTCCTTTTTTAACCTACTTTGATCAAGTGCATTGCCGACTCTTTTTAAAAGCTCCTCGAAATTAAAAGGCTTTCTGAGGTAATCGTAAGCTCCCCTCCTTAAGGATTCGACAGCTGAGTCCACAGAGGCGTGCCCTGTCATGAGGATGACCACCGTCTCCTGATCTTGGCTACTTATATAGTCCATAAGCTGGTGGCCAGTCATGTCGGGCATTACGATGTCCAGAAGAACAAGATCGAACCTGTCTTTAGAAAGACATTCCATGGCTTCTTTGCCACTCTGGCCTGTTTGCGTGTCATAGCCTTGGCCACTAAGCAATACCTTCAGGCTGTCGCACATACGAGGTTCATCATCAACTATCAGGACCTTAGGCGTATGGGGCATGTGACCTCCGCAAGCTAATGGCTGTTTCTTTTTCCTGCAGGCAAGACGATCTTAAAGGTTGTCCCCGTTGTCTTGTCACTCTCACAGGTCAGGGTTCCATTTAATTCCCGGATAATGTCGTAGGCGATAGACAAACCCAAGCCAGCGTGTTCTTCCCCCTTTGTCGTAACAAAGGGCTCAAACAACTTCGCCTTTATCGAGTCCGGGATGCCCGAACCGTCGTCTCTGATCGTGGCTTCCACGTATTGCTGCTGTGCCTTTGCGTCCTCTTCCAGTTCGTCTCCCATCCCGTCGGAGGGAAATCGCGTATTAACATAAAGATTCCCCCCCTTCGGCATCGCCTCAACCGCATTATTTATAAGGTTAATAAAGACCTGTTTTAACCCGTTTTTATCCGTTGGGACCAACGGCAACGATGGTCCGAGGTCAAGGTGGGCCTGGACACCAGAGTGCACCAGGAGAGATTCATGTGTGATTTTAATAAGGTCCGATATGGTAGCATTTATGTCCACCAGTTCTTTTTGTTGCATTCCAGGCTCGGAGAAACTGGACAGATCTTGGACAATGGTGGAAACACGGTCGATCTCTTCATCGATTATTCCTATTTCTTCTTGTGCCGGGCTATTATTGGCCAGTTTAAGTCTAAGAATTTTGAGATAATTCTTTATGATACCTAAAGGGTTACCCACTTCATGGGCTACCTTCCTGGCCAAGGCCGACGGAACTGTGGGGCGCCCAGATTGCATTGACTTTGCCCCTGTTTGTCTTGCCATTTCGGTATGCAGAGCCAAACCTGCCTGGTGGGCAAACCTGGTTAAGAGGTCTATCTCTTCAAGCAAATTGGAGGACTGCGCTTCTTCCACACCAACGACGACCACGCCGACAAACTCCTTGTGGGCTACCATGGGAAGACACAGCATACCGTCTTTTCCCATTAGCCGAATGAGCTGATCATCTATAATGCTAAGATCAACCTCTGCCAAATACCCGAAAGAGTCCAGAGGTTGCCCAACGGAAAGAGACTTTGCCAACAGAGACTTTTTGCGTTGCACAGGAATGACGAACTCCTGGACTCGGACATCTTGATGGGCTCCTGTATCACTCTTGCCAGCCAGGACATCTTTTTCCTCGTCATATAGAAAAAAGAGGACACGATAACCATCAAACAAGACCTGAAGGCTTTGGGCGAGGACTTTCAGGACAGACTCCTCGCCATGAGCTTCGAGCACATTTGGTAGCGTACATTGAAGCAGAAACGCCTCTCTCACTGCGCGGACAAGGTCTTCTACCTTTTCAGCGTCCTTTTCAGTCACTGATTCGTCTAAAGCATTTGGGCGTTCAAGCTCTATCTCCAATGATTCTGCCGCCTGCTTCACTTCATCCTCGGCCAGCGATATCAATCCTTCTGCTTCAGACTGGGCAAAGCCGAAAACCTCTTCTGCTGTCCTAAAACCAGCACCAGTCTCTTCAACAGTTTTTGAGCAGAGAGCATTGGCTACGAATACAATCTTCACCAAGGGGAGAGCATCCAAAATTCTTTCTACTGGTTCATGGTGATAGCGAACCGCATCCGCCATGAAGGAGTGGAGCCTCCACTGATTGATCATCCAGGCTCCCACCTCATAATGCGTTGTTCCGGAGTGTCTTTCGGATGCTAAAAGCAAGTCCAACTTGTCTCTGGACGGTCGAACATTTTTGTCATACTGTTCTTTTGAAGAATTCGCCCACAAGACTAACTTGCCGATGTCATGCAGAAGCCCCGACAAGAAAGCCTCATTCGGGGTCGAATACGAAGTCTTTTCGGCAATCAGCTTAGCTAAAGTCGCACACATCAAGGAGTGTACCCAAAACCGCTTCAAAACAGAGACAACAGACACATCCTTGACCTGGTCAAAAACATAATGTGCTGAAGCACTTATGGCCATATTCCTAATGCTCTCCGTCCCCAACAACAACAAAGCTTGATCAATCGCAGTTATCTTATTCGACGAGCTATCATAGGCAGCATTGGCAAGCCCCATGAGCCTTGCACATAAAGCGGGATCTTTCTTGATAATCCGAGATATTTCGTTAATAGGGCCTGGTTCCCAACTGCGGGCCCTAATTAACTTCAGAAGGATATGAGGCAGGGTGGGCAAGTGTAAGGACATATCAATGCTGCCAAGAAAGTCGTTAGGATGGGCTTGCATATCGAATAAATCCCAATCCCTCTAATGGCTTAACTTGCTGAAATGAAGAAAATGTTTGTGCCACTTCCTGAAATGTAGCTCGAAACGAAGGATAAACAAATTGTCCTGAGGTGTCAAGGGGTGGTTACCCAGATTGTCCTCCCAGAAACACAAGCCCGCTCGGCTAATCCCGGGCAACGAGTAATCTACAAAAGACTCAGCGATGTATGGGTTTTCAATTACCTGTGGAATTCATGCCATAGCCGGGCCTTACAGCGAAAACCCCGAATTCTGGGGATTTATCCTTTTGTTCTGACACATAAAGTGCTATCTATAAAAAAATATTTTTGAAGGATATAAGGGACTTGCTTGTGAAAAACGTCATCCGGGGAATAACGCCGTTCAATATAATAGTGGCCGCAACAACCGGTCTACTCCTCACCGCCTCGTTTCCGCGTATCGGTTGGTGGTTCACTGCCTGGATAGCCTTTGTTCCACTATTCCACGCAATAAAAGATCTTCGTCCCTTGACGAGTTTTTGGTTGGGATTCCTCGCTGGAGTGGTCCATTTCGCAACACTCCTTTACTGGATTGCCGGCGTCATGCACCATTATGGTCAACTGTCATACATGCTTAGCGTCGCCATACTGATGTTACTTGTCCTATACCTTAGTCTATATCCGGGTATTTTTGCAATGGTTATCAGCCAACTCAGGGTAAGGTCTCTCCGCTATTTTTTGACTGCACCTCTTTTTTGGGTTGCTCTGGAATATGTCAAATCATTCTTTCTGTCCGGTTTTCCATGGGAAAACCTTGGCCACTCGCAATACAATCAGTTGCATCTGGTCCAGATTTCAGATATATTTGGAATATATGGGCTGTCAGCCCTCATCATGGCTGTCAATTGCGTGCTCTTTGAAGTCTGGGAAACTATCTTGAGGCACAGGGCTTTTGCCTGGAAACCCTTTTTCGGCGTAGCCCTGTTGATAGTTGGTTCTTTGGCCTACGGCACCTGGCGCATAGAAAAAATCGACATGGCTGCCAATACCGCGCCCAAGCGTGCTATTGCGTTGGTGCAGGGGAATGTTGACCAGTCCGTAAAATGGCTTCCTTCTTTTCAACATGAGACCCTTCAACACTATGGTAGCTTGTCTGCTGCCGCCTTGGAGACTGGCCCGGACCTAATCATAT
>JBFEUB010000200.1:0-6137 GCA_041547605.1 Desulfobacteria bacterium | reverse complement strand
GTAATTCAGATATGGTATTCAAAGCAAAATAGCGAGCGCTATTCAGTCGATTTAAGACATTGAAGAGCTTTTTTCCTTCGGGGGGGAAAGGAACGTCTTCTGCCAACATAGACTTAGAAATATCAATACCTATGACCAATTCGATTCCTGCACGATTGAAGTATGTCTTTTCATACTGCACTTTTGGTTCAGCAAGAGAAATGGTAAGTGCGACGAGTGAAAAAGAAAAGAAAAGAGTCGTCAGGACAAATGCTCCCCGTTTCTTTTGCCTCCTGGCAAACGCATAGAGCCATCTATTGGATGTCCTGTAGGTTCCGAGTGAAACGAGGACGAGGCAAGGGATCGTAACCAATAGCCAAAGATAGCGGATCTCGTTAAATAGCATGCTTTTTATGGCGTGACGTTATAGTTTCGGTGTCACGGAAGAAAGATCCAGACCGTGGGTAACGCCACCTCTCACTTTTCAACCTTTCTTTCGACAGGTTCCCCGGGTGCATAACCACCCTTTTCGGGAATAATTGCTTCCAAATTGTCTCTGAGCTCCAAGCGCTGTTCAGCCTCCAGTTTGGTAAACTTGAATTTTTTGACATACTGTTCCCCATGAAGTAGTTCGAGATTCCATCTGGGGATGTTCCTTTCAAAGCCTTCTGTATTTATCTGCGCCTTGTCGGCACCGGCAATGGCTAACTTGAGATCTGAAATAGCGTCCTTCATGGTTCCCATCACCTTTTTCCAGTTTCTTTCTGTTTCCAATACGATAAAGGCTGAAAGCAGATTGACGGATCCTTTTATATTGTAAATACGCCAGGCAACTGCCTCAGGTAGCAAATCGTTCTCTGTCAATACAAGGTTGCACCTATCCTTCATATCCTGGAGGTGGCCCTGCAAATTGTCAAACAGCACCGGGACTTCTTTGTCAAGAACGGCGTTATATTTAACAAGCTGTATTTGATGCAAGATATCAAGGGCCGCCAACCACTGGCGTTGAAGGATTCTCAATTGAATCTCAGGGAGAGAGGGTCTCAACGTTTTGTAGTGGTCTATAGCCTGACGGGGACCACTTATGGCGTCTGCAATTTGAAGCCCTTCTTGTAGCTGCCTGTGTTCGGTTCCGAGGTTCCGGTATTGCCTGTATTGAAGCGCTTTGCTGGCACCAAGTAAACCGAAAACAAGGGCTACCACGAGAGGCAGGAAAAAACGGATAAGATTTTTCATCAGCATATTTCAACTATATCCAACATGTCACAGTTTCCTAAACCACGGTGTTAACCTCAGAAAGCAGAATGCTACCAGGAATCCCGTGGCAATACACCCAAAAACCCAGCGCATTTCTCTCTTCTTTTTGGAGATCTTCACCAGCAACCTGTTTTTCTCCATGTCATTGATATTGCCGTAAACCTCCTTAATCTTTTCTACACTAAATGTACGAGGCATATAAAATATTCGGCCTACACGACTCTCCTTTTTCGTGTTCTGCACGGCTGCTTCGACCTCAGGATTGACTTCACCGCCCACGACAATCAGATAGATTTTTACTCCCAGCTTTTTTATCAATTCTATAACGTTTACAAAATTGGGTAAGCCCTTCCTCGCGTCCTCATCACCCTTGTTGGCTTCAATCCGGCCGTCGGTAAAAAGTACGACGGCCATCCCGTGACCAAATTGAATTCTTTTCAGCTTTTCAGGTACTTCAACCCTCTTGAGCGTTTTCCCGACTAACGAAAAACGAAAATCTCGCAGTTCATCAAAAGAGAGTTGACTCTCTTCAGGGAGCAGCATGAAGAAGGTGCAAAGGGCCAACCAGGCTGCATATGAGGCGTTTGTAGCACCGCCTACCGTGAGTTCTCGAAATACAATGGAATCTGATTCCCTACTCAACAAATCCAGCTTTGCCTTGAGGATGTCTTTGTCAAAGGTCGGAGGGCAAATCATTTTTGCGTAACTCGAAAACCCTATGAGCCCGATCAAATCATCCTTGTGCCTCATATCCACGAAGGCCCTTGCGCCTTCGAGAGCAACGTCCCCCAAAGTCAGGTGTCCACCCTCACCACCCGGCCTGTTCATGGAACCTGAAAGGTCCTGCACGATCATGATCCACTTGGATTCAAGGTACGTCTTATGCCAGATGCTTGAATATTGGATGTTCGCCACGGCGAGGATCGCGCATGTTATGAACATGATACCCAAAAAGCCCGTTCCGTACTTCTTAATGGCACCTGGTTGTAAGTTCCTGTTGACAAATGATACTGCCGAAAACCCGGTACCCGTTTTGTGTTTTTGCTTTACATACAGAGCGATTGGAACAAAAAGAAGAAGCAGTAAAGCCCATGGATATTGAAACGCCATACCGACCAAGCCATCCGTGAATGCTTAGTGTCTCCTAACGCTGAGTAGCATTTAGGATTTCCAACGCCTCGGATCTGAGAGGCTCAATTTCGGGAAATGTATCCAGTTCCAAGGCAACAATATCGTCGATTTTCTTAAACAAGGTGCCGATTTTGGATACAAGTGCTTCAGGTAATGTGTCCTTGATCGATTCAAAAAATACCTCTCCACTGCCACCGGCCGGGTACAGGCCAATTTGATATCTTGCCACGAGATAAGCACGTAGAAGCTTGCCCACCTCTGCTACATACACGGCATGAGGACTGGACGGCGCTTCCACAAGGAAGGCCTTCAGCTTGTCTGCCAACAGGTCTTCTTGCTTGATCGCGAGCAACTTTTCCCTTTTCTTTCTCTGTTGATACAGCTTTAGAATGAGCCAACCTGCGCAGATTATGGTTATAAAGAAAAACAAGAAAGACAACAGCAAATTTGTCCTCGCTTTTTTTTGATAGTACGCAATTTTGTAGTTTGGTTCTAAATGGCCCATCGGTATGATCAACTTCTTCTCCTCTTGCTTAGCCGGCACAATGGAGGAGACCTTGAAGGGCAGGGGTTTTGTCTCTATGGACCGCGCTTTATTGTCGGCATAAGTCGAACTCGTATATTGAATTTTGACAGCGGGAATAACGAAGTCACCGGGAGTATAGAACTTCATCCATCCGGTTATTTTTACGGGGCTTTTTGAGGCTGCCTCCACATAATCGTACGGGTCAACCTTGAGGTCAAAGAGTTCTTTTTGAACATCACTAGGCCTCAGGCCTATATTGGCAATCGAACTCGGGTCTATTCTGATGAGCTCAGAAAAGGCAATATGCAGTGAAAATGGGATTTCGTCACCCAAGTCCGAGCCAGAGATGGGAATCGTTAGCTCAGCAGTAATGGATGGTTTCAACTCTACCAGATACGGGGTAACCTTTAAAACGTGAATATCTTCTGCGATCAAGTTCATGGCCTTAAAGAACGGGGCTCGAGAGAGCGCGACGCGGTACGTGTATTCATTTTTGTCCCATGAGACATGAGCCTTATTCATTATGGCTTCCCTGAGGGCCTGCTCCACACCCGTCTTCCACTCTATGTCAAAGGCATTAAAGAAGGCATGGGTTTTACCCTTAACCCCGATCGTTGGATGGGTATATGCTACAGACCGATGCTTATTTAGCAAACAAATCAAATTCCCCATAAGATTCTGATTTAGACCCTCTCTAAGCTTGAAAAAACAGGCATCTTTGGCAAGATTACGATCATAGAAATAGTCTATTATCTCGCTGTGACTCCCGACGATTTCTTTTGCCGTTTGTACAAACAAAGCCTCGCTTTCGCTCCAGGCGTTTGATTTTTCGGGAGCTTCAAGGCCTGGGCGAAAAACAACGGTGAGCCAGTCCAGACGGATATCAGGTATTACGAGTACCATTTCCGTGTCGTAAAACCAGATATCATCAAACTGAAGTTCGACGGGCGTTTCCTTGGTGTCAAGATCGGTGCTAAAGGTTGTGACACCATCTGACACGGAGGTAAAAACGGTACAAAAGATTGCCCAAAACAGGATGATAGCTGAATACTTCTTGAAACGATTAAGATAAGAGAAAAGATACATGGTTCCCCAATAGTTACGTGGGTCGTTGCATAAAGGCACTGATCTTAAGACGAAAATCGTCCGCCGGTGTCAGCACAAGCAGATCAATGCCGGCTTTAGTGAGCTGGTGCCTGACATCTTCCAACCTATTCCGCATTTCTTGGTTATAGTTTTGCCACTTGCTCAAGTCAAGCAGGACACTCTGGCCACTTTCGTAATCATAAAGGGTTATAAGGCCTGTGGAAGCAGCAGGCAATGTCATCTCAAATTCTTCAAGTATCTGAAGGGCCCTCACCTCGTGTTTGCTCGCACCATGCGTGGTCCGCTGAAAACTATAGTCAGACTCAAACGGATACAAGAAATCAGAGAGGATGAATGTAAGGCTCTCCGGCAATTCGTTCACGAGTTTATCCAAGGCATGACCGATATTTGTCCTCCGGCAATCCACAGGCTTTGCCTGAGCAATGGCAGTAATAATTTCCATGAAGTGCGACCAGCCCATTTTAGGAGGAATATAAGATATGACTCTGTCGGCAAATGTGATCAGGCCGCAACCGTCGTTGCTTACAGCAGCGGTATAGGCAAGAGAAGCTGCTATGTTGGCCTGCAGGAGCTCCTTTCTTCCAAAAGAGACGGACGAACTGATATCGTAGAGGATCATCAAGTTAAAATAGCTTTCAGCCAAATACTCCCTCACATAATACTTGCCTGTTTTTGCGGTGGCCTTCCAATCTATATTCTTAAAAGGATCTGTGCGTTCCAACTCTCTGAGAGCCCAGAACTCATATCCAGACCCTTTGAAAATGCTCTCCCAGTCACCCGGAAAAGGCGAGTCCACCCGGTGATGAACAAATATTTCTAGAAGCTCCTTTTTGGAGAGGAGACCCTTTTCCGTCTTCATCGACAGTGTTGATGCGGTGTCAGTATGGTTCAATGATTCCAAGGATTTCCCTTACAATCATATCAGATGTAATCTGCTTTGCTATAGCGTTACTGTTTAAGAGGATCCGGTGTCTTAGCACGTGAAAGGAGCATCTATTTATGTCGCCAAAATTGACGAAGTCTCTACCACGACAAAACGCATAGGATTTGGAAAGGGCCAACAGGAACTCCGTAGCCCGAGGAGACGCTCCAAGTCTAATATATTGATAGACATCACTATCCACTGGTTTGCCCTGATAGGTTTCAGGGGGCCTGGTGGCAACACAGATATTGATGATGTAATTCATGATCTTCTTACTGACTCTCACCCTTTCGTGGATGACCTTTCGCATGGTGACAATATTTTCAGTGGTCGTGATCCTTTTGAGATCTGCTTTCATTTCCTCAAAATTTTTATTTTTTCTAACTATTAATTCTGTTTCTTCATCCTTGTCAGGATACCCCACATCATATTTCACCATAAAGCGGTCCACCTGGGCTTCCGCTAGAGGATATGTGCCAATCTGTTCGATGGGATTCTGGGTGGCAAGGACCATAAAAGGATTAGGTATATTATACCTCAAACATTCTGCGTCTACGACCTTTTCCTGCATGGCCTGTAGAAGGGCTGACTGCACTTTCGGTGAGGCCCGATTGATTTCATCTGCAAGAAAGATGTTGCAGAAAATAGGCCCATAGTAATAATCGAATTTTTTGTGTTGCTCACTGTAGACCACAGTACCCGTGATATCACTTGGCATCTTGTCCGGGGTGAACTGAAATCGTCTGAATTCTCCGCCGATCACCCTGGCAAATGTTTCCACCGCAAGGCTTTTAGCTAATCCCGGTACGCCCTCGAGGAGTATGTGTCCGCTGGACAGAAGCGTTAGGATCATTAATTCGATCATCTCTTCCTGTCCAATGACGACTTTGCCGATTTCAGCTTTGATATCCCGGAAAAGCTGGGAGTAATCCTGAAATTGGTTTTCTTGCACTGACGAGATAACCTCCTCGGTTTTCACGACGTAGCACCTTTCAAATGTTTACAGATATTCAAACCTCTTTCGATGCTTAATCAGCAGATACAGAAAAAAAGGTCCGCCCATTAAGGACGTCAGAATGCCGACTTTAAGATCCACCTTGACGACGAGTCGAACAAAAAGATCTGCATAGATAACAAAAATCGCACCCAAAAGGCCGGCCAAAGGGATTAGTTTTCTATTGTCTGGCCCGATCAGACCTCTCACTATATGAGGGG
>JBFEUB010000199.1:0-6264 GCA_041547605.1 Desulfobacteria bacterium | reverse complement strand
GTAATACTTGATATGACGATAATGGCGGCAAACATCCATACGAGGGTGACTAAGCGACCACCTAAAGAAACAGGGGCCTTATCTCCGTACCCGACCGTCGTCATGGTCACTGCAGAAAACCAGAATGCCGAGGCAATCCCCCTGGCGGCACCACCACCAAATTGGTTGGGATTTTTCCTCTTTTCAAACCACCACACCAACATACCCACGACCAGCAACAAAAGGGAAAGAGCGGCGACTACTTTGAGAAAGGCCACGGAAAAGAAACGCTTAAGAACGGCGACCCAGGGATTTCCCACCTTCGCAGCAACGGCGATGCCAAGGCCGGTGCTGTGAAAGGCATGGCTGAAGTCCAACATATTTTCGCGCTCCGGGGTGATAGTTAAAGCGGCAACACCGGCATCAAGCGAGCGGTTCGCAACGCCCTCAAGAATCCCCTTGAGGTCGAATTCCCGGAATTCGAAGGTCAGGTTCATCTCAGAGGTAATTTGTCGCCATAGGTCAATACTGATCCCGGTCCACAAACCTTCGCTTGACTTCATGGCGAAGGGAGGCGCCTCTTTGGTCCCCACAATGAGCTTCCGAGCGGGCGGCGCCTCCTCGTTAGCCGCTGCCGTGCCAACAGCCATAATCGCCGTTAGCGTCAAAACGAACATGATATGCCTCATTGAGATCATGTCGCCTCCTGATCCTAGTTCCTAATCATACTTGACCCTGGCTTGTTGACGCTCAATGAAGGTTATAGCCATGCCTTCCTTCTAAAATAAACCATCATGACAGCAGCAATAACGATTATAATGCCCCAAAACATAAAATAGCCCCAATGCCACTCGAGCTCTGGTATGTACTTAAAGTTCATGCCGTAAATGCCTGCCACAAAGGTGATGGGAATAAATATGGTGGCTATGATCGTGAGCACCTTCATGACCTCGTTCATTCGATTGCTGATGGTTGAGAGATAAAGATCAAGCATGCCTCCCAGCACATCTCTCAAAGACTCCAGCGTATCAATCACTTGAATGGTGTGGTCGTAAACGTCCCTAAGATAGACTGCCGTGGTTTCAGAAACAAGCGAGAATTCCCCTCTTACGAGACCCCCAAGGACCTCTCTCAGGGGCCAAACTTGCTTGCGAAAGTATGTCATCTCCCTTTTCAGCGTGTGGATGGTTTGCAGCGTTCCGGTTGTGGGGTCTTCAACCAACTCTTCCTCCAGGGCTTCAGTTTTCTCCCCAAATACTTCCATGATATGAAAATATTGATCTACGATAGCATCCATCAGGGCATAGGCCAGGTAGTCAGCACCTGCCTTGCGAATGCGCCCTTTTCCCTTTCTAATCCTCTCACGAACCAGCTCAAAGACGTCCCCCACGCGCTCCTGGAAAGATATGAGGTAATTGGAACCCAAAATCAGACTGAATTGCTCAGACCTGACTTCATGCTCTTTCTTATCATAATAGAGCATCTTTAAGACGATATAGACATAGTCGTCAAAATCCTCTGCTTTTGGCCGTTGTCCTGTATTCACAATGTCTTCCAAAACAAGAGGATGAATATTGAAGTGTCTCCCCACCTTCTCAATAGCCTCGATATCGTGAAGGCCGTCTACGTTGATCCATGAAACGGTGGGTTCCTCCTTACAGGGAAAACACTCTTCGATGGTCTTCAACTCCTTTTCTTGAAGCTCTTGCTCATTGTAGTCAATGAGCCTTATCCTTACTTTTTCGATCTTTTTTTCCCCAATGTGGATAAGCGTTCCCGGCGCATGACCAGCCTTTCCTGACATTTTCTTTATGAACTTTGGCATCGGATCACCCCCCTAAATCTGGGTGCACGGCAATGGTTTCTTCGTCTCGCAATACCTGCAATTTAATCTGGCGTTTGTCATCATTGGCCAGGTAGACGGTCTTGGTCGGGAAGGCGAAATCAATACCCTCGTCCCTGAACCTTCGCATGATTTCCACACAAGTCCTTTGAAGCCACGCTTGGTAGACCCAGTAGTCCGGCGGATGATACCAGGCAATGACTAAGATATTGAGGCTCCAATCATTGAAGCCGTTGAAGAATACCCTTGGAGGAAAATCCTCTTTCATGCCTTCGTGGTTGTCGAGGATTTCCCGAATGATTTGAACGGCCTTTTCCGCTTTCTCTGGCGGGGTGTCGTACGTAATTCCAATATTGGTCAACCAGCGTATGTAAGGCCTTCTCGCAATGTTTTCGAGTCCGGAGCTGACGATCTTTTCATTGGGAATCGTAACCAAGTGCCCGTTAAGGGTACGAATTCGGCAGCTCCTGAATCCAACCGATTCTACCACACCATCGTGGTTGTTGATCACGATTCTTTCCCCCACCTGGAACGGCTTGTCAAAGAGGATGGTAAGTGTGCCAAAAAAGTTAGCGATTGAATCCCTGGCTGCCAGAGCTACGGCCAGACCACCGATGCCCAGTGAGGCAAGCAGGGGGCCGATCTTCACGCCAGTAAGATTTTGAACAATGATTAGCCCGCCGATCAGAATGATAAACACGCGCAACGTTTTTCCTACGAGGGGCGCGAGCATGTCATCAATCGTACTCTCCGTGGCAGCTGCCCACCTCCTGATTCGTGCATCTATGACAGCGACTAAGCGGTAGATAAACCAGAGAATGGCAAAAGCCACGGCGATATCGGCGGCCTTCTGTGCCACAAGATGAACGAGATTCGTTCCTTGGGGGGTTTGGAAATGAATAAACAACGGTGAGGCAGCCCCGTAAATCCCGTAAGACCAAATAAACAAGGAAAGAGGCTTGGACAGGGCAGAGAGAAGAAAATGTTTGAATGTGGCAACCTCCGCCTCAGGCGGAATATGCCTCAGTTGAGCGCGGATTACCCATCGCACAATGCGTTCAACCACGACCACCAAAAAGACCAATAATAAGCAAAAGATCAGCTTTAGCCACGTAATGCCAGCGAAAACCTTGGCGTTTATCCAGCCCCCCACATGGGATGAAGCCTTCTCAGTGAACCGTTCAATTCCTTTTCCGATTTTTTCCCCGGCCTGATCAATCCTCTTCGTCTTACTGTTATTCGGTGGAACCTCTTTGTCAGGCGAAGACGCTTGGTGATCTGCTATTACGGGGGCTCCTTCCTGCTTAAGCGTTTGGCCGAACACCTGCCCAGTAGGGCTCAGCCATAGAATGACGCTAACAAAAAGAAAGGCCCAACATACCCATTTTATTTTGAGATGCATGTGCTCGTCTCCTTACCCGCACATATGGTTTGGTTCAACCGTAGCATACCAAAGCTATTTGGCCGTTGGATGCTTGCTGGAAAGAGTCAGACCGAAAACAACAACAGCCCTATTCTACTTGGGATTTACTACTCCATAGGCACTGATGAATCTGTCAACCTGGTCCCTTATGTCAGACTCTATACGAGCTAGACGTCGCAGCCCGACAGAACTAGTTGACCAGGTTGAAGCTATCTCCTGAATACCAGGGTCTCTTAAAAGAGATACTGCTTGGCGAAGCTCAATGTCAAGTGCGTAGAAGTACCGTTGCGCCGGAGCGTCTTTGGAGAGTTGACCACCGTTCACGGTATATTTGAATGCTTTTTGTGTCTCAGGTGAGAGAATCTGAAGATTCACATAGAGCACACCGTGATACTGTGATTTTTGAAGATCTTCCTCGCGGAGCACTCTAATGCCTGCTTTTTCCAACTCTCGCTCAACGGCCTGCCTCAGCAATTCATGAGTCAGCCCGCCTTTTTTCAGTTCCTTCTGGAGTTCAGGATCAAAGGGCTCCACCTCAACATAAACTGATTCCAGGCCACGAACCGTGCGCCGAGTCTTCATCGTATCCCCTGCTTGGGTAGCGGAATACCACAAGCCAAACGACACCAATATCACGACAAGAGCCAACCAAGGTTTCATGGCTCTCATATCTTTTCACCTCCTTCCACATGCTAATCAATGCGTTACCCCTGAATGATGAGAAATGCAATATAGGCCGTATAAAATGCAATAAAAATACCGCCTTCCCATCGGTCTAATGATCGCTTCTTTCCGGTAAACATGTAAACAAATAACAGCAAACTGGCCAAAATAACGACCCCGATGTCCATGTTGCCACGCGTATTGAAAGGCAGGGGTTTAATAGTCGAACTTATTCCAAGGACAAAAAAGATATTAAAAATGTTGGAACCAACCACGTTTCCCACGGCGATTTCAACGTTCCTCCTGTACGCAGCCATGGCTGAAGTGGCCAGCTCTGGCAGAGACGTCCCAACAGCAACAATGGTTAATCCTACCAGGGACTGACTCATGCCAAGATTCAGCGCAACATGCACCGCACCGTCTACAATCCATTTTCCACCAACACCCAAGCCGATCAAACCTCCAAGGACTAAAAGCATGGACCTCGGCAGCCCATACTGCTTTGTTGGGACATGTTCCTGCATCCCCTCGATCTTCTTGGCGATTCCAACGGAGTAGTACATAAATATGATAAATAGGCAGAGCAGCACAACGCCGTCTATTCTCGTCAGTTCGGAAAAGTCCCGTTTGTCAATCAGCCGGTCGTTGGCCAAAACTGCTAACAGGACAGCAGCCAAAACGCCAAATGGAATCTCTTTCCAGACTGTCCCCTTTGTTACACTCAATGGGTAAATCACGGACGACACGCCGAGGATAAGAAATATGTTGGCAATGTTGCTTCCCAACACATTTCCAATGGCAATATCCGTATTACCTCGGATGCTGGCAATGATATTCACAAAGAGTTCAGGGGTCGATGTTCCAAAAGCCACAACCGTTAAGCCGATGACAAGATCGGAAACGTTGAACCGCCTAGCTATTGAAGAAGCCCCCTTAACAAGAAAGTCGGCTCCCTTAATAAGGATGACAAAGCCAATAATCAGTAGAATATATGGCAGCATAAGCCAAATGGACCAAGCACTTCACATACCGATGGCAAGTGACGACATTGGATCAACGCTTTGTGCTATCCTCGGTCACTGGACAATGCACACGGTCATACCCCTAAACCTTTGTTGCCACACTGCCCATGCAAAACTCCTTTAGTCCGGATTGGCCGCGTCGGCCCAAGACAATCGTGTCGCATTGGCTGGATTCGGCCTTTTCCAGAATGTCCTTGGCAGCACCCCGACTTCCGTCAACGACTTTGGTATTGACTTGGCTTTCGCTGAGACCCGCTTGATAAGAGGTTTACTTCCAAATGGTGCTTGGGACCGAACATGAAGTCAACATAGTCGAGGGATCTCATGGCATTCTGGGAACCATCCATGGACACGACGACCATTGTTGTCAACTCGACCATTCTTATCTCCTCTCACCGAAACGGTTAACGGTTTTGACGCACATAACATTGAGTAAGCATGGATCTCGGCTCAAAAGGCCTTTTCGCCGGGGAAAGGAGCGGGGTGAAGAACCACAAAAATCTGCGACTCAGAAAGAAGCTGATCAACGAATGCTTTACTATTGTTAACGTTACCGCCGGAATTAAGATGCTTTTCCGCTCAATGCCTCAAAGCCGGCCACCAGGTCAAAAAGCTCTGCGTCAATGGCACCCTGTCGTTGCTGATGATATTGCGCATTGAGTTCATCCAGACGATTTTCGATATTTCTCTCAGCGACTTGCATGGACGCCAAGCGAGCGGCATTCTCACTGGCGAGTGATTCAGCAAAAGCCCGGTAGAGGGATACAAAGAGATACTCCCGTATCAGCAAAGAAAAGAGTCTGTCCCAATCCATGGTGAAAAACGGAAGGGTTCTGCCCGGCCAAGGTTTGCTTTTCAGGTCCTGAAACCAGTCTGCGTCCATGGGGAGGAGCTGCAGCGTGTGAGGCCGATACGAAGCCCCAGAAAGTGGTCTGTTGAAGAACAGAAAGATCTGAGCAATGCCACGCTGTGAGCGCCAAGATTCGATAGTCAACACCACTTCCTGGACCACAGGCGTAATGGCCAGCACAGAGCTTGGGAGGGAAATATTGTCTTCAACCAAGTGGCCGGCTTCTTCCAGCCGCGCTGAGATACGTGCACCGGCAGCCAGGAGGGTGAGGTTTTCTTGTTTCACCTGTCGTTTCTTCAACTCACCAACGGTATGCCGTGCAATGACTTCGTTGAACTGTCCGACCATCCCCTGGTCGGAGCCGAAAACGATGCCGCCGATCCGGTCGCTCAAGACGGGGGTGGCTATTGCCACCTCCGGGGGCGTTTGCTTCACCATGACCTGAAAACCCAACTCAACCGCGCGACTATATTCGGCGAGAGAT
>JBFEUB010000198.1:0-6287 GCA_041547605.1 Desulfobacteria bacterium | reverse complement strand
TCTCTGAGATGGCTTCTAGTGTCGCGTCTCAGAAGTTTCTTTCAAAAACATGGAGTCATCGTAAAGCCGTTTTCCTCACTCCGTGAGCGTTTTCGGGACGTCAGCTTCGCTCCGCTGAATCACGCACGCAGTGCTTCTGTTCAAGCCGTCAGGCGCAACCGGAGCGCTAAAACTCGGGCTAACGCCCTCAAACAGTTTGTGATTCTAGACGCTTCACTCAGCTGCCATCTCATTCCAAAAAACGCCCAATGTCGTTCGGAAAAGGCTTTAACCTGCCTAACGACTATTTTAACGTTTTTGTGAGACACAACACTAGAACAAGTAATTGAGTTCAAACCGGTATTCTTTATAAGATGGGTCTACGCCTTCCGTTGTCCTATGGGCGTTAACCAGACCGACTCGAACCTTTGCTTCCAGATCTGGAAAGAACGGAAATTTATACCACATATCAGCGTGGATGTTGCCTCGGTCCGTTTTCTTGTGTCCACTCAGCCGTTCTTTCTCGTCGTCGTAGTCCATGTAGACATAATCGATTCCCGCTCGGAACCCTTTTATAAGTCCGGCTTTGCCAAAGTCATAGAATGCCTGAGCCATCCAGGATTCGGTGTTGGCTTCCCAGTTGTATTGGGCCATGGAACGGGTATACCCAGCGGTCGGAAATCCCCGCCACGGAGCAATGAAATCTGCGTCGTCAGAGATTTTAGAATAGCCCGCTAATAAGCTCGCCGCACCTTTTTTTAAGACAAGCCGTGCTGCATAGAGTTTGCCGTCAACACTGTCTGCATCTTTGTATCCCTTTGCCGGTCCGCTCACACCCGCCAGGCTGCCGCTTAATGCAGCGCCACCGACTGCTCCGGCCCCATCATCAAACTGCTCCATATATCTTAATCCCGGCGTCAGACTCCAACCATTTGGCAACGGTATTTCATAATTCGGCTCTGCCATAACGGAATAAAACAGGTCGGGCACCCCTGTGTACCACAAATCAAGTTTCAAATTCTTAATCGATTCATTCGTAACCCCGGCTACTATCAAGTCGTTCTCTGTATCCTCGCCTGCCGCTGTAAGATTTGCGTAAGACAGGCCTCTGTGTACAGCAGCGTCATCATTGTTGTTCCATCTACTGAATGTTTTACCTTCTCCGTCATTGTATGTAATCACATCATGAAATTCCGTATGATCCCGCAATTTTTGCTCAGCCAGGTAACCGAGTGTGATGGTCGTTGCGGGCATATCCTTGCTGAGTAGCGTGTAGCCTTCAAAGGTATTGGGTATCATTTTCGTATCATTTGATGCGGTCAAAAAGCTTTCAAAAATCTGTCGTCCTATTTTGATGTCGGTCTCATGGAAATGATACTGCAGATAAGCCTGGGCCAAAACAGTCATCCCCCAGTCACCTTCTTCCAGCTTGTTATAACGGGAAAACGTATCTTTGCCGGATCTACCAAAGAGAGCATCATCCTTATCCAGCAGCCCAAAGTTTTGTGCTGTATAGAAACCTGCGGTTCCACTTACGCCGTGAAGCGGTGCTGTCTTGTAAATCAGGCTGCCGCCAAGCGCGAACCCGGTCGGATCATGTATTGTGGAATTATCATACACCCATTCAAAGTAGTTCATTCGAATTCTTCCATATACCTCCCCTTTTGCAAATGCATCGCTGAACGTTGTCGCGGTTTCTGGTAGTAAATGATAGACTTCCGTCCCATTGTTTTTCAATGTACGCTTTGGTTCTTCGGCTGCTGCCAAGCTGGATGTTAAAACCCCCATCAATACCAATGCTATGCTTAAACTCAGAATCGTCATCGCTCCCGTGCGGGGTTCTGCTGGGCCACATATCATCTTCGCTTTACCTCCTTCTTCCTATAAATCTTCGAATCCATAAAGCATATTAAGACCGCCGTGACGGTAGTGGTCACGGTCCCATTCCGTTGGGGATTTAAAACGCATCTGCGTGAGCATACAGGCCATCCGATTCTAAACCGGGTCACTGTTTGAGCGTATTAGTGAGTTTCCATCCATAAATGGCCCTTTTTGCGATGAGCGGCGTTCTCCGCGGGTTTCCGTCTGCGGAGTACCATCTGTAAGCCTCAACGAAAACCCTTGTGCGGCCTTGCTCATCTAAAAAACTCCTCATTTATGAATTGGAAACTTACGCTCCGCCCAACACTTCTCCGGTCATTTATGCATGCGTGCGCGTGTGCGTTGAGAAAGAACAGGGACCTGATAGATCGTCCCCACGCGCCGAAGAGAGCGCCAACCGTGTCGGTATTGTTCAAACCACAGGCGCTGGTCTTTCTTTACGCCCACTTTTACGCGAGTTTGAGCCGGTTTAGAATCGGATCGCTTGTATGCGGTGGTCTTTTTCAGCAGTTAAATGTTTGTCCTTCGTTTTGTCTATAGGTCCGTGGGGCCGTAAATCTTCAAATGTACAATCAAAAAATCGTTTGTTCAGATGGCATTGATTGTCGAACAACACAACGACTTGGCGAGGCGGGTACTTGAACGACGGTTGGCATTGCCCCAAAAATTTGTCCTCAACCTATCCCTTCTTCTGAGTTGTTTTTTCGCAGACGCCACTTGAGGTCCGCCATAAAGACCGCGTATCCGAACTTCACAAGAGTTATCCGCTATCCGTCTGCCAGGGAACGAGCGCAACGGTTGTGCCAACCAATGAGGAAGTGCCATTGGCCCAGGTGGCTGATACCAAAAAAGAGTAAGAAAAGAAAGGCGAAAAATGTTAAGTGGCAGGGGACCAAGGGAAGGGGCAAAGATGGGCCATGATCACCCCCCCCACCTGAATCCTCGTCCATGGAAGCGGAGCAACTACCAAGGTGACCCTGTTGGACGCTACAGGGAATTTTCAATGCGTAACCAATATCTCCCCTTTCAGGCTTAGAACTTGAAGATCATACGCAGCCCAACCATGTCTTCATCATCAACGTAGCCCGTTTCTCCGACATTATCACTCGTTCCGGTCCTGATTCCATCCCTGTTTCCATGCAGATGGACATAGTTTAGCTGCCAGCGCACCATGGGATTCCATGTCCATGAGAGCCCGACCGTATATTCATCTACCGTGTCCGCACCTTTCAGTATCCCAGAGTCAAACAGGTTGTCATCGGTTACGGTTTTGGTATAACGGGCAAGGATCTCCCATGCCCCTGTCCCTTTTAGGTGGACCAGATCGAAGTTCTCTCTTGGATTTGGCATCTTCCATCCAAAGTTACTCACACGCTTCTGCTCACCGTTCACGAAGTAACTAACCCATGTGCTCCAGGAGGTAATATCACCATCTTCCGTCGCACCGCCCGAAACCTCTATATCATTCCACTTAGTCACAAGGTATTCAGAACTCAAGCTGAACGGTCCGCCAATGTAGTGGACCTCGGCCCCCCAGCGATTTCTGCTTTCAATGCTACCTGTGACGGTTGTATCCCATGTCCAGAATTTATCATCTTTTACCGCAGCACCATAGCCCCTCCCCTCAAACCTGCTGGTTGCAACCGATTCCCTGCCGGTGGTTGCTTCAAGGCACAGATTCAGCCCTTGGAGAACCGAACCTTCCTGATTCTTGAAAGGGGTGTAAAACAGGCGGGCCACGTAGTCTTTATGGTCGTCAACATCTCCTTTGTTGTAATCATAGTCCATACCGGCACCAGTGAATGCTCCTAAATTCCAGGTCAGGGTCTTATCAACCACATCACCCCAGACCCAAAAGCCCCGGTCAAAATAGGGACTAATAGGCGTGCTTACTCCACGTTCGAGGAAGTGAACATTGTTATCCGTGGTCCACCATGACGTGCTAAATGGGGGCTTCATCTGGCCAGCTCGGAGGTGGAGCCAGTCCCTGAACTTATAGTCGGCCCAAAAATTGCGGGCGTAAGGTTTGTCCGCAAATTCTGCCTGGCAGCGGAAATAGATGTATTGATACCACATCCCCTGAAAATCAAAACGTGCCCGGCGGATGTCGAAGTGGGTCGGGTTGTTGCTGTTGCCGCCATAGAGCTTTGTGTCACAGTGCAGGTTGCCTCGTATTTTCATCCAGAAATTCTCATCGGGTGTTGAAAGAAAAAAATCGTTCTTCCAGAAAGCAAAAACCGGTGTGGCTTTCTTTTTCTCTGCAACCTTTTCCGTGCCCTCGGCAGTGTCTTTTATCTGCTGAAGCTCTTGCTCAAGGGCCTGGATCTTGTCCTCAAGCGCATTTAGCCGGCCCTCGCCGGTTTCCGCCGTGGCGGGGATGTGCCATGCGGCAGCGAGCGCGAGCGCAATGATAAGCAAAAATCCTTTCTTCATTTTTTTCCTCCTTATTCATGAAAATTTATGGCTCTAAACCCTTGGTCCTCTAATCTGCCCAGCCTCAGTCCGTTCCGTTTCTGTCGCGGTTATTTCCTTTCTTCGCTTGTCTATTTCGTTCGCGGATGTGACCTGCGGTCCGCGATTGTGGCAGGATCTCCAGAAGTGAAGCCTCCCCGCCATAAAGGGCAGGTATTCTGCCCTGTGGCACTAACGCGTGTCCGAGAAGCCCGGTCCACTGGGTGAGCCGGTCAACCCAGACTGAACGGCTGTCGGGCCAAGTGTGCAACGCCTATGCCAAGGCAAGCAATCGATGCATTGAGCTAACTACTTGAAGTGACTATAAATTATGGGGGCACCGGGAAATTCTGGACGCAAGCCAATAGGAAGGGGTGTTGGTATCTTTTACAGATTGTAAAAGGGGGGCAGGTGGGCGCCGGAGGAGGGGCCGGACGAGTCGCCGTAAAAGGGCCTCAACCACGGTCCGGGCTATAGTCTGTTTCAGAAGGATGTTCCGTTATCCAACTGGCGGGAAAGCACTTTGTCGTTTCCGAAGGCGTGCTTTTTGTACCATTTTGCAAAGCGTTCTTGGTCAAGAGACGCGCGAGAATGCACAGGGGATTTCAACCAAGGATGCGGTTGACCTGATCCTGCATTCGCGAAAGAGCCTCGTCAGTGAGGGGGTTCACGTTTTTTAAATCGGGCTCCATGGGATCGGCCGGACTGAAGTTCTGAAGGATGAGGGATGGGACGGCCTCTGCCCTGGAAAGGTTTTCAGCTCCAAGCGCCTTAAGCTGTGCGGCCAACCGATACACATCGCTTTCTGCAAGCAGCGTGGGCGCCACCGTGCATCGAAACATGGTAGAAATCTCCGCCTTTGCGAGCACCTCAATCGATTCCCGGATGATGTCCACCGGCACATACACCCCGGCACACCGGGCGTATGCGGCATCTTCCAGCGGGGCCTTCACATCCATGGCCACACAGTCTATGAGTTTCTCTGTAACCAGATAGCGAAGGAGTTCAGGTTGTGTGCCGTTGGTATCCACCTTGGCCTTAAAACCGGCTTCGTGAATCTTTCTCAGCAAGGCCGGCAGACTCCGGTGTATGGTGGGTTCTCCGCCCGTGACGCAGACACCGTCAACCCAGTCCTGGAGGGGCGTGAGGCGTCCCAGTATCTCTTCCAGGGAGAGGGTCTCCAGCGTATCGGGCTCTAGCACAAGCTGGTGGTTATGACAGTAAGGGCACCTCAGGTTACAATAGGGCAAAAAGACGACGGCGCAGACTTGTCCCGGCCAATCCAGGAGAGATGTTTCAATGAAGCCTTTGATGGGAGGAAGCTGGTCATTGGTCACTGGTTACTCGACACGGGTTGCCGGTCCTGTGAATGACCAGCAAACAGTTGCACTTCACGGCTCCTTGCTATATGCCCTCAACGGTCTCGACAAAATATAGAAAATGTGAAGATTCCTTGCAGTTCAATCAGATCTTTGTGTTACGTCAATGCCATCCACCCTTGATTATGCACTAATGACGCGTTACAATATCTGCGAGATACCCCCTGATTTCCATGGCGTCGGTAATGGCCGATGAATCGTTCAACACCAGGATCGGAAGGCTCTTTTCAGCGGTTTCCACCAGCTCGTGCCAGGCCAGGTGGGCCAGGGCACCTGGATTGTTGGGCCCTATTTCTTCGACTTCAACTCCAAGGGCCTTCAAGTCAAACTCCTTCTTGATGTTCTGACAGGCACTGCAAATACTTTTCGTAAACAGCGTCATGATTCCCTCCTGACAAACCAACCCTGATTCCGATAACGTTCCTTGAGTTCTCCTAGTTTTCCTTTGTTCCAGCTTGAAATCCTCGTGAAGTAGCCCGTAATCCGGGTAATTCCGTCCACCTCGGTGCTGCCACACCAAGGGCAGGCCCCCTGAAGCCCCCGGGTCACCTTGCTGCACTCCCTGCAACTGGTGAATTCGGGCGAAAAGGCTATCTG
>JBFEUB010000197.1:0-6313 GCA_041547605.1 Desulfobacteria bacterium | reverse complement strand
TGGCGGGCAGGCACTGAATGGGTTGAATCGCCGAGTCTCAGGTTTACTGACAACGGCGATGGCACGGTCACTGGCAATCTCACGGGTCTAATCTGGTTGAAGAACGCCGATTGTTTCGGATACGAAAAATGGTTTAATGCTTTGAGTGAGTGTACCGCACTGAAGCACGGTTCATGCGGACTCATCGATGGTTCTTTTGCAGGTTAGTGGCGTTTGCCCAATGTAAAGGAACTTCAAAGCCTGGTTGATTATGGGCAAGTCAATCCCGCCCTGCCTTCGGGGCATCCTTTTATTAACGTGCAGTACTTCGACTACTGGTCCGGTACTACGCTTGCCTACGCTACCCCCCACGCCTGGTTGGTAAGCATGTATAATGGCCTCGTAAGTAGCAACCCCAAGTCCAACGTCTACTGCGTGTGGCCGGTGCGCGGTGGAACAGTTCGTGGGTGAAGGCCTAAAATAACCCCATGAGGACACCATGATCTGAATCCAAGACCCGGTTTCTGAAAACAAGAGGGGGGTTTTGTGCTTTAGGGAAGGTGACGCTATGAACTACAACCACCTATTAGTATATGGCATCAGCTTGATCCTGGGTGCGATCCTGATAGCCATTCTGTTCCTTGATTGGGGTACTATGAATTGAATACCAAGACCCCGTTTCTCATAATAGAAATGGGGTTTTGATATCTTGAAAAACCCTCGGCTTCAAATGTCCGGGATTATGGCAAAGCCCACCGCTTCATCTAAGACTACTTTTTTTATCCGTATTTTATCCACAAAAAATCGTGTTGACTAAAGACTAGTATGGCATGAATCCTGCATTAGCCAAGACTAATGTAGCTGACCTTTTAACCAATGAAAACAACCATGAGAAACCAGCTCGGACAAACACTCGAAACCCGAAGCCACAGATCCGAAGCAATGGCGGAAACGTCGGATTCCCAGATAGTTTATGTGAGGCGAGACAATTCAGCGATCGTCATTTGCCCGCAATGCGGGATTCACTACACGGTGAATGCTGGGAAGGTGACAACTCGTGGACGCAGGTCCAAGTTAAGGTGTAAATGCGGGCAGAGTTTTTCCGTTTTTTTTGAATTCAGGGAGAAACCCCGCAGAAAGCTTTATGTTCAGGGTTACTACCGTCCAATCAAAGAAGTTTATGTTAGAAGTACCGCCCGTTCATTTACTCCATCCGAAGGCTTCGTCGAGGTGCTGGTACAAAACATCTCCCGAACCGGGATTGGATTTATTGTTCCAACAGGGCACAGGCTCAAGGTTGACGATAGGGTCGAAGTAATGTTCAGATTGGACGATGAACAAGAAACTCGGATCGAAAGAAGCGGTGTTGTGCGAAGGCTAGCCGAAGGGAATTACCTCGGCTGCGAATTCACCGATTTCGGTCACGTTGACAGAGCTACGGGATTTTACGTGATGACTTAGCCCCGATTCAAGCCTACTGGAATTAATCTCGCATCGGGCTAGATCAAAGATATTGTCATAGTATATTTTCTTCTGTCTACTCCCAAAATCTTATGATATGAATCTGTAATCTTAGCTTTTCTGATATTGAATATATTGGGAAGAAAGCACTACTTTTGTTTTTTTCATGGGACCACCAGATCTCGTATAGGTATTTTGGGATAGACACGCATCCTCCAAACATAGGCGCTCGTCCTGAGGACCACAAAACCTCCAAGCCTCGTTGATCCATGACCCTGGACAAGTCAGTCAATAACCTGCTATTTTTCTATGTTAAGGAAATCAATCTTTACAGGTAAGGACTTCTTTTACCGCTGGGCCAGCTAACATGAAGAGAGAAATGCACCTGGAGCCAGGAATTCTGCCAGAAAACCCCACACTCAGTGTGTGCATGATTGTGCGCGACGAGGAAAAGATGCTCTCCCAATGTCTCAAAAGCATACAAGATGTTTCCGATGAACTGATTGTGGTGGACACTGGCTGCACGGACAACACGATTTCAATTGCTAAGGATTTCGGGGCAAAAGTCTTTCACTTCAAGTGGTGTGATGATTTTGCAGCGGCCAGAAATGAGTCTCTTAAGCATGCCACTGGTGACTGGATATTTCAGATAGACGCAGATGAAGAATTGCTTGCAAGTTCAATAGCGCCCTTAAAAGAAGCCATGTCAAATTCATCGTGTCTTGCCTACGTGATAATCTGTGATAACGGGGCTACATGCAGAGCAGAACGATTTGTCGAGGTTGGCCGTTTGTTTCGCAATCATCCATTTGTTCAATACTCTCGACCATATCATGAGATGGTTGCGCCAAGCGTGTATAACCTAATAGCTCGGGACCCTAGTTGGCAATTGCTATACGATCGAAAGATCATAATTCGTCACCATGGCTATGAACCTTCTGAAATGGAAAGCAGGAAAAAGCATGAAAGAGGGTTGCGCATTATGGAGTCCTACGTTGCGGAGCACCAAAGTGATGACTATATGTTGACTAAGTTGGCAGAAACCTATAACGCGGTTAAACGACATGATGAGGCTGCCGCCAATTTTAAGAAAGCCTTAACAGCCAACCCCAAAAATTCGGATGCACGCAAGGGGTTGGGGATTGCTTGTTTGGAGAGAGGAATGTTCGACAAAGCTATTGTTGAGCTAAACAAGGCGGTGGGAATGAATCCAAAATGTGCTGACTCACACAACAATCTCGGACTGGCTTACTGGGCCAAAGGCCTTCTAAATAGAGCTATCTCCGAATACACGGAGGCTTTAACGCTTGAACCAGATTTTGGTGAAGCCCACTATAATCTCGCGATGGCCTATGGTGCTAGTGGCCTCGTAGATGACGAAATATCCGAATACAAAAAAGCCCTGGACATAAATCCTGACTTAGCTGAAGCCCATAGCAATCTGGGGGCAGCTTATGTCGACAAAGGGATGTTGGACGAAGCCATTGTTGAGTATACGAAAGCTCTGGCCATCAACCCAAGGCTTGTTGACGCTCAAGTCAACTTGGGAATGAGTTATCGCCAGAAAGGAATGCCGGATAATGCGATCGCCGTATTCGAGAAGGCGATAGCCATTGATCAGGGAAATGGTGAAGCCTATTTCCAGTTGGCAGCTATTTACTACTCACAAAGACAGTATAAGCTTGCTGTTCAACATTGCAACAAGGCAGTAGAACTGGGATGCCAGGTCCCTCCGTGGTTTCTGCAGCGGATGAACACTCACAGTTGAGAGAAAACCAGTTAATGAGGACCGTTCTGCCTGCAATGCGCAATAAAATCCCGATTGAAGTGCCCACCATATCTTGTATGCTGGTCATGCATTTCCATATCTTAGGTGCCTGCTTTTTTTGAATGAGGTTCGGGTCTTTGTCTGAAAAGAGTTTCCTGAATATATAATGTCATCATCTATTACGAACAAGGAGAAAAGAGATGATGAAATACAGCACGATGGCCATATTGAGTGCGACTGTATTTTTTTTCGGATGCGCCACCCCAGCCAAGGAGACACCCTCACATACTCCTACACGTATCCATACTCTCGAAAACGAGGAAACAGTGAAAAAACCATTAAATGCGGATGCCTATTTCAGCCGTGGCGTTGCTTCCTATGATTCAGGCGAGTATGAGCGTGCTATCGAAGACTTCGACCAAGCCACCACGCTCAACCCGCAATATGTCAACGCCTATTTCAACCGGGGCAATGCTTATGCTGTTTTAGACCATTATAAACGTGCTATCGAAGACTTTGACCAGACTATCAGGCTCGATCCGAAAAATGCGCAAGCCTACTGCAACCGGGGGGCTGCCTACGGAAATTTAGGCCAGTATCTACGTGAATTTGAGGACTATGGCCAAGCCATTCGACTCGACCCGAAAAATGCGCAAGCTTACTACAACCGTGGCGTCGCTTACCGAAAGTTAGAACAGTGGTGGGCAGCTATCGATGACTTCCATCAAGCCATTAGATACGACCCCAAAAATGCGAAAGCTTACTTTAGCCGGGGCATTGCCTACGGAAAATTGGGCCAGCACGACCAAGCCATCTCTGATTACACCAAGGCCATAGAGATAGACCCGAAGTACGGTGACGCCTACAACAATCGGGCGACAGAATATTTGATTACGAAAAAATATGATGAGGCATGGAGTGATGTGAAAAAGGCACAAGATGTAGGATTCCATATACATCCAGAAGTTTTCAGAGCCCTTGGTGAAGCCTCGTCTAAAGCACGGTAAACAGTGGCAGCGTTTTCCGCTCACGCTTGCTCCCTGCCATGGCAGGACATGGTGTTGCATCGAGGTTCTTCTTGAGTTTCGGTATGCTTTTGTTATATGGACTTTTGGGGTACTAGAGATACGCGGAAGTACATTATGGTTTTGGAACCTGCTGGTCGACCTCAACATCTTGCTCCGAGTGTCCATTTTCCGGTAACCCCTACCCCCGCACTAGAAGTCACTGTTTTCTAATCCGCATTTCTCCGGAAAAAAGGGTGTTGTATTCTAAAAAAATTTGACATATTGAACACGCCTGGCATTGTATTTGCAGTTCGCAACATCAATTGGGACTTCGTACCAATTAACTTTCACTGTGAACAACTTGCAGTGTCGCCAGAGTCCTTGCAGCAGAGCCGGGTTACCCAACGTGAGAAACGAAGCCCAAGATTTCATCACAATGCTTTGGAATTTAATCAAAACGCTTTCTAAGAGTCCTTGCCTGCCTCATCTAAAAACCGGACGGGAACGGTTTAAGGGCATCAGCGAGGCATAGAACTGTTGCGTGGCCAGAATGGACCTATGCCAGATGACCTCCACGGACTTAAAAAGAGCTTGACGGATGAGATAGAAAAAGATGTCGGGAACGAAGAGTTCTCAAATTGGTGAAAGGGCAGCTTTCACTGATGTTGGCTGAAATCGAAGAGCCATAAGAATGACAAATCAAAATAGTGAGAAATCGGACGGAGCAACTTGTCGTCCAAAGGATCAAGAACATCAAGACTCCCAACCTGACTATTCAGCCGTTCTTAAAGATATTGAGTTAAACCTTTTGCGGCGGCTTCTGAAAGATGGGGTCGGAAGCGGAGAAGATTCTAATAAGGGGCCGAACCAAACCCTTCAAGAAACAAATGATAGATACAGAAGATATTTTTTAGCTTGTGTTGCGGTGGCATTTCTGGCCATTGGCATATTGTCTTTCATTGGTTACAACAAGTTGGAGGAATTGAAGGAAGGAGAATTGCAAAGGCGTGAAGCAATCAGCGCCATGCAAGAAAGAATGGGTGAAATCGAAGACAAAATCGGTGCAATCGAAGACAAAGAAAGAATAGTTGGACAATGCGCCCTTAATGGGACATCTAGTACAGGAAAGTTCGTATTTTATCCCAGAGGTGAACCCAGGGGGTATCAGACGGATGAAAGAGTATGTGCTTTAAGTATCACTTATCCATGGGCCTGTGAAAAAAAATCGCTTGGCACTTGTTTGGGAAAAAAAGTGGGGCTTTCTATTGCAGGGTTTCAACACATCGTCGAATTTACCATTGTTGACTTTTTTTCGCCTCGCGATCAAAATAGAATGATTCAGATACCCATGCGTTCAGTGGAAAGTCTTGTTGGCCCTTGCAACGTTGATAAATACATCATGAAAGGGGTCATAGACGGTAAAGTTGTTTTCCCAGAGTAAAGCTCAATGAAGTCATAGTACTCATACTTTCAATAATGAGTGAACTGACGCAAACTCCACAATCGCTGTCCCTTTAGTCCAAAACGTTCTGAACTCATAGCTCCCCCATCATCCATAGCCTTCAGTCCACTCAGCAGGGTCAACTTGTCTTGGTTTCAGGGATCTTCCATGTCCACATATTTTGACCTTGTACAAAAATAGAGTGTCAAACCTACACATTCAAAAAATAAGGTGTCAACCTACACATTTGACAAACGAGAATGCGAAAGAATGGGGGTCAGGTCTTGACATAGGACATTGAAGAGCGTCAACTGAAGCTATGGGCTTCAGACCCACCCGAGAATGTTAATATGGTTTTGTTATATTCGGTCCTTGCACACTCAAGATAACGGGTGAATAGTTCTATTTGCTGGCTGACGAAACCTAACCCCACATGTCGTGTCCAATGGCTACCAGCCTTTAACATCCATCCGTTTAGGATTCCTCTTTTCCTTACGCTTAGGGCTGATTTCTAACCAAAATACATTGTTTATTGTCACAAAATACAGTGTTGGCCCCATTGATCTTGGCTTCAAATGTAAGTGATACTGTCTATAAAAAGCCCGACAGACGAGAACGGAACAATGCCAAAAGGGGTCCCAGATGGAAAAAGCATAT
>JBFEUB010000196.1:0-6325 GCA_041547605.1 Desulfobacteria bacterium | reverse complement strand
TGGGAGGCAAGGGTGGGCTTTTCGGAGGTGCAGGCGTCGGCAAGACGGTTGTCATCACAGAGATGATAAATAACATGGTGGGACGTCATGAGGGCGTCAGTTTATTTTGCGGGATTGGCGAGCGGTGCCGGGAAGGAGAGGAGCTTTACCGGGAGATGAAGGATGCTGGAGTGCTGGAAAACACCGTCATGGTCTTTGGCCAGATGAACGAACCGCCTGGCGCCAGGTTCCGGATCGGGCATGCAGCACTCACGATGGCCGAGTATTTTCGGGACGATCAGAAGCAGGATGTACTCCTCTTGATCGACAACATCTTTCGTTTTATCCAGGCCGGGTCTGAAGTCTCCGGTCTCATGGGGCAGCTTCCCTCCCGTCTTGGGTATCAGCCGACGCTGGGGACTGAGCTGGCAGAACTCCAAGAGCGGATCTGCAACACCTCGACAGGCGCAATCACATCGATTCAAGCGGTTTACGTGCCTGCAGATGACTTTACGGACCCCGCCGCGGTTCACACTTTTGCACACTTGTCTGCCTCGATTGTGCTATCCCGAAAGAAAGCCAGCGAGGGGCTTTACCCGGCCATTGATATCCTTGAATCCAGCTCCAAAATGCTGACGCCTGGAAGCGCCGGAGAGGCACACTACGTGATTGCTCAAGAGGTACGCAAGACACTGGCAATGTACGAAGCTTTGAAAGACATCATTGCCATGCTCGGCTTGGAGGAGCTGTCACAGGAAGACCGCCGAATCGTTTTTCGCGCCAGGCGCCTTGAGCGGTTTTTTACCCAACCGTTTTTTACCACAGAGCAGTTTACCGATTTGCCCGGCAAAATGGTGGACCTGAAAGATACCATAAACGGGTGCGAACGCATCCTATCCGATGAATTCTCGGATTATCCCGAGAAGGCCCTCTATATGATCGGTAAGATTGATGAGGCAAAAACGTCATGAGGCTTAAAGTTCTTCTTCCCAGCCAGGTGCTCATTGACCAAGAAGTGAGCAAGATCATTGCGGAGGCGGAAAACGGTTCCTTTTGCCTTTTGCCTCGGCACGTGGACTTTTCGGCTGCTCTCGTGCCGGGCCTTTTCTCGTTCACATCGCTTCAAGGCGTTGAGGAATTTCTGGCCGTGGATGAAGGTATCTTGATCAAGTCCGGGTCGGAGGTGCTGGTTTCGACCAGAAACGCCGTGCTCGGCCCGGACTTGGGCCATTTGGAAGAAACGGTTGCACAAAGCTTTCGACACCTTGATGATCAGGAGCAGACCGCCCGTGGAGCGTTTGCAAAGCTTGAGGCGAATTTCATTCGTCGATTCATGGATCTAGAGAAACATGGATGAAGGACACTTTTCAAGTCGTATGCACCAAGACGTCCAAAGGGAATTATCCAGGAAAGTAAGGGCCAAGGAAGCCCGGAAGATTCGGGCCCGTCAGCAAAAAGACCAGTCAGTCTGGTTCGGGCTGGGAATGTTTGGCTTGGTCGGGTGGTCTGTGGCTATTCCCACGCTTATTGGTATTGCCTTGGGAGTGTGGATAGACCTGAAATCGGCAAGTCAATACTCGTGGACACTGATGTTGCTCATCATCGGCATTGTGATTGGTTGTCTCAACGCCTGGTTCTGGGTTTCCCGCGAGCGCAAGATGATAGAGGAGGAGACAAAAGACCTTGAACGCGGGTAACCTTTTGTCCTTGTCGCTGGCCCTTGGAGGAGGCATCGGCCTGGGCATCTTCTATTTTGGAGGCCTGTGGATGACCGTTCAAAGGCTACCCACGGCCAGACGGCCTGTCTTCATGAGCCTGTCTAGCTTTTTTGGACGTCTTGCAGTGGTCTTGGCAGGCTTCTATTTTGTCATGGGCGGTCACTGGGAGCGACTTCTTGTTTGTCTCTTGGGTTTTCTATGCGTCCGATTTATCCTTGTCCGGCGGTGTGGTCCTGAAAGGCGAGGTCATGGCCTGTCGGCAAGATTGGGGGAAGGTGAGAGCTCAAAGCTGAAAGGCGAACCGCAATAGCGAGCGCCTTCGCCGTAGCTTGTGCGGGGAGCTTAAAAAATTAAGCTGTCTTTAGTCTCGTGTCACCAACTTAGAGCTCGCGTGCTGAACTCGTAAAGGAAGGTCAGTTCCGGAGCGAGAAGAAATGAGGATTACCAGAAAGGCTGGAAACGATGCGTATCAGCCCTGACAACCTGATTCTTTTTCAATGGGGTGCCATTTCTATCAATGCCACCATTCTGTTTACATGGATCGTCATGGCTCTTATGGTCCTTGGCTCCAAGTTGGTCACACGACGACTCACGGCAGAGACTCATTTCTCTCGGTGGCAGAATCTCCTGGAAGTCCTCGTCACGGGCATTAGGGACCAAATACGCGAAATAAGTCATCAAGATCCCGGAGAGTACCTGCCTTTTGTGGGTACCCTCTTCTTATTCATCGGGGTCTGCAACCTTTTAAGTATCGTGCCCGGGTTTGAGCCTCCTACGGGCTCCCTCTCGACAACAGCAGCACTCGCTGTATGTGTCTTTGTTTCGGTTCCTCTGTATGGGATTGGCCATCGGGGACTGTCCTATTTTACACAGTATGTCAAACCGTCGGTGTTCATGTTGCCGTTCAACATTATGGGAGAACTCTCGCGCACCCTGGCCCTGGCTGTGCGACTTTTCGGCAATGTCATGAGCGGGTCGATGATTGCCAGCATCCTTCTTGCCATCGCCCCACTTGTTTTCCCCATCGTCATGCAGGCCCTGGGCCTATTGACCGGATTGATCCAGGCGTACATTTTTGCGATCCTGGCGATGGTATATATTGCTGCCGCCACGCGCATCCAGCAGAAAGATGTGCGAAACAACCACCAAGAAGAGAAAGGAGATATACCAGATGGATAACGTCGGTCTCATTGGGATGATGTCCGTGATTGCCTCTGGGCTGACCATTGGAATCGGTTCCATTGGCCCCGCATTAGGAGAAGGCCGGGCATTGGCCCAGGCGCTAAGCTCTATTGCTCAGCAGCCGGACGAAGCTAATACGATTACACGAACTCTCTTCGTCGGTCTGGCCATGGTGGAATCCACAGCCATTTACTGCTTTGTGGTGGCTATGATTCTGATTTTTGCCAATCCTTTCTGGGAACACGTTATATCAAAAGCGGGAGGATAATCCGTGTTGATCAACTGGTTCACTGTTACCGCCCAAATCTTCAATTTCCTCGTGCTCGTCTATCTGCTTAAGCGCTTTCTTTATAAGCCGATTGTCAGGGCCATGGACGAGAGGGAGAGGCGCATTGCAAGTCGATTGGAGGAAGCCGAGAAAAGAGAAGAGGCGGCTCGACAAGAACAGGATCAATATGAGGAGAAGAAAAGAGAGATAGATGATCAACGCGACACCTTGCTGGGCCAAATTAAGGAGGATGTCGAAACTCAGCGAAAAGAACTCGTCAGCAAAACACGTCTCCAGGTCGATGCGGTTCGGACAAACTGGTACCACGCATTAGAGCGCGAAAAAGAGGCATTCCTCCGGGAGCTGCGCGAACGCGCCGGCAAGCATGTATGCGCTATTGCCCGCAGGGCACTCAAAGACCTGGGTAATGTCGAGCTTGAGCAACATATGGTTCGTCTCTTCATCGAACGTCTTCGCGGGCTTGACCAAGCGGAACAAAAAGCACTGAAGGAGTCCGTTCACAAATCGAAGCAAGAAGTCGCCGTGACGAGTGCTTTTGAGATTCCCGAGGCAATGTCACGTGAGATAGCGGAGGTTCTGCGCGCCTACACGGCCGATTCCAAGGGTTTGCGTTTTGAAACGTCGCCTGATGTGATTTGTGGGATCGAACTCAGAGCCCATGGACGCAAGATTGCCTGGAGCGTTCGGGACTATCTTGAAGGTCTGGAAACCACCTTGGCCGAGGTCTTGAAAGGGGAAGCAAAAGGACCTGACCAGGAGGCCTCGTCCGGGACAAAGCAGAAAGAGCTTGACCAAGAGGAACAGGAGAAGGCGGAGGGACCTGCCCTTGGAAAAGAGTGACGTGCTGAAGGCATTTCTGGACGGGACATTTGCCACCCTTGACGGCGTGTTGGAAGGTTACACGGCCGAAGTCAAGGGGCGGGACATCGGAACGCTGAACTTTATTGGGCAGGGAATCGCCCGTGTCGAAGGCCTTCCGGGGGTGAGATCCGAGGAGCTTGTCCTTTTTCCCAACAGTGTTTTGGGTATGGTTTTCAACGTTGATCCGTCAGAGGTGGGCGTCATCCTGCTCGGAGAGAGTCCTACCCTGAGAGCTGGGGCAGAAGTAAGAAGGACGGGGCAGATTCTGCAAGTGCCTGTGGGTGACACCTTGATTGGTCGTATGGTGGACCCCATGGGTCGTCCTATGGATGATCTTGGTCCTCTTAGAGCTTCAGGATGGCTCCCTGTCGAGCGGGAAGCCCCTGAAATCATGGACCGCGCGCCTGTGAACGTTCCTCTTCAAACCGGCCTCAAGGTGGTGGATGCGCTGATACCGATAGGGCGTGGCCAGCGAGAACTTATTTTGGGCGACCGACAGACAGGAAAGACCGCCATTGCTTTGGATACCATCATCAACCAGCGGGATAAGGAGGTGCTCTGTGTATACTGCGCCATTGGTCGGCGGAGTTCCTCAGTAGCCAAACTCATTGAGGACCTCAGAAAGCACGACGCCATGGGGTATTGCATCATCGTTGTGGCCGAAGGTGATGATCCGCCCGGGCTGCAATTCATTGCACCGTATGCGGCAACCACCATGGCAGAGTATTTTGTTGAGCAAGGACGCGATGTTCTGATTGTGTATGATGATTTAACCCGCCATGCCCAGGCCTATCGGGAACTTTCCCTTTTGCTGCGCCGGCCTCCTGGACGAGAAGCCTTTCCGGGCGATATATTCTATATTCATTCCCGCCTGCTTGAGCGCGCCACCCATCTCAGAGACGAGCTCGGCGGCGGATCTTTGAGTGCCATGCCGATCGTGGAAACAGAGGCGCAGAACATGGCGGCGTACATTCCAACCAACATCATCTCTATTACAGACGGCCAGATCTATCTCTCCCCAGACCTTTTTCAAAAGGGTGTGCTCCCGGCCATTGACGTCGGGAAATCCGTTTCCAGGGTTGGTGGCAAAACCCAACTTCCTGCCTATCGCGCTGTGGCCGGACACTTACGCCTCTCCTACTCACAGTTTGAAGAACTGGAGACATTTTCCCGCTTCGGTACACGTCTGGATGAGGCTACATTGCAGACCCTGGAGCATGGCCGGCGTATCCGAGAGGTTTTGAAGCAACCTCAATATCAACCCATGTCCGTGTCCGAACAAATTGCTGTCCTTCTGGCTGCGGCAGAGGGGATGTTTGACGCACTTCCACCAGATCGAGTGGCAGCCGCGGGAAAGCGCATACGGGAGGCAGTCACAGCCGGGCTTACCGACCTTTGTGCCGGTATACAAACCGGTGCGAAGCTGAGCGAGGATGACCGCAATCGTCTTCTGGATGTTGCCCGAAAAGTCATTGGTGAGAAAGAGGAGGACAAGAGACAGGCCTCCGGATCGACGCCAAGTCAGAGCAAAGCAAAGAGCCCCAACAGTCATGGAAACCATTGAATTCCTGAGACGCCGAATTAAGAGTGCGGAGGATTTGCACTCTGTTGTGAGGACGATGAAGGCACTGGCTGCGGTGAGTATTCGTCAGTATGAAAAGGCCGTCGAATCTCTTGCTGAATATAATCGTGCGGTTGAGTTGGGTTTTCAGGTCATCGTGAAGCAAACGCCCCCGGAGGTTGCAATAGCTTCGCCTGTCTTGAGCGAACGCCTGGGCGGCATCGTTTTCGGCTCCGACCAGGGGATGGTCGGGCAGTTCAATGAAGTCATTGCAAGGCATACAGCTGATGAGTTAAAGAAGCGGCAGATCAAACAAGAAAACCTCAACCTCCTGGCTGTCGGTGCACGCGTCTCAGCGCGGCTGGAAGAAGCCGGCCACTCTGTTGAAGACAATATCTCCCCCCCAGGCTCTGTCTTGGCCATTACGCCTGTAGTCCAGGAAGTCGTGTTGACCATCGAATCTTTGCGCTCACAGCGTGGTATCGCTCAGATATTTCTGTTCTTCAACAGACCACTTTCTGGGGCTTCGTATCGGCCCCACACGCTGCAGCTTCTCCCCATGGACGTAGACTGGTTTCAAGATTTGAAGAGAAAACCCTGGCCCGGCAGAGCCCTTCCGTTTTTCACCATGGATTGGGACAGACTCTTTTCTTTGCTGATACGAGAGTATCTGTTTGTATCCCTCTACCGGGCTTTTGCTGAATCACTCGCCAGTGAGAATGCCGCTCGCTTGGC
>JBFEUB010000195.1:0-6331 GCA_041547605.1 Desulfobacteria bacterium | reverse complement strand
TGATTGTAACGGGTGGAGCTTCCGGGATCGGACGTGCGCTTTGCGAAGAGCTGGCTGGAAGAGGAGCCATGGTGGTTATAGCAGACGTTAACATGGAGCGTGCCCAACAAGTTGCTTCAGGCATTACGACGACTGGCGGCCAGGGGCGAGCGGTGCACTTGGACGTATCTAAAGCGGAAAACACAGAAAAACTTATAGATGAGACAGTATCCGGACATGGGCGACTCGATTACATGTTCAACAACGCCGGTATCGGTATTGCGGGTGAAGTACGCGACATGAATCTTGAGCACTGGCGAAGTATTCTTAACGTTAATCTGTGGGGTGTGATCTGCGGCACGACGAGTGCCTATCAGGTAATGATCAAGCAGGGCTTCGGGCACATTGTTAACATTGCTTCCCTGGCGGGCTTGGTTCCCATTCCCATGGTTACGGCCTACGCCACGACAAAGCACGGCGTGGTGGGACTTTCGACTTCGCTACGGGCTGAAGCAGCTGGACTCGGAGTTAAGGTGAGCGTCGTCTGTCCAGGCCTCTTCCAGACAGGGATTTGCGATGATGCTATCGTGCTAAATGTTCGGCGGGAGGATGTCTTGGCTCGAACACCGTTTAGGACGGGGAACACCACATGGGCTGCACGGGCAATCCTGCGCGGCGTTTCGCACAATAAGGCGGTCATTACCATGCCCTTCTATGTTCGCCTCTTCTGGTGGCTTTACCGGTTCCACCCAGTTCTACTGTCTCCTTGGTCCCACAAAATGGTGCAGGATTTCAGGTCCTTACGGAGGCCTTCCGCCTCCGACGGGGCTCCATAGCCCCGGTATTTTTGTGATTGCCGATTCTCTCAAAAGGGGAAAAAAGGGATGACGAGAGTTATTTTATATGGTATTTGCGCTTCCAAAGCTTTTGAATTGCAAGGAGTGGAAAAAGAATAAATCATGACAACAGGACGCATCGTTGGGACGGGTTCTACAACACCCAAAAGAATCCTCACGAATAAGGACCTGGAGGCCATCGTAGATACGACGGATGAATGGATCACACGGCGGACCGGGATCAAAGAACGCCGCATTTCTACAAACGGCCAAGGTGAGAACACATCGGATTTGGCCACTAGTGCATCTTTAAAGGCCCTGAACATGGCGGGCATCTCACCTGAGAGCTTGGATATGATCGTGATGGGCACAGTGACACCGGATCGTCAATTCCCTTCAGCAGCCTGCCTGGTGCAAAAGGCCTTAAAAGCCAGCAAGGCAGTTGCTTTTGACATCTCTGCCGGATGCTCTGGTTTCCTGTATGCCCTGTCGGTGGCAAATAACGCGATTGCCACGGGAAACTGTCAGAATGCTCTCGTTATTGGAGCCGAGCGCCTTTCCTGTATCACAAACTGGGAGGACCGAACCACCTGTGTGCTACTGGGAGATGGTGCAGGTGCCGTGGTGATGACCCCCACAAAAGGTAAGGACGGGATTCTGTCTACCCACCTGGAGTCTGACGGGAGCTTCTGGGATCTCCTCTATAGCTCCGAGGGTTTTTCCAACGTCCCTGAGATTCTGGATACGGTCGAATCAAAGCCTTTTTATCTAAAGATGGAAGGAAACCGTCTTTTCAAAAAAGCTGTCTCCTGTCTGGCCAACATTGCCACGTCGGCTCTGGCGCATCATGGCCTGTCAGGCGCGGATATCGCACTCATGGTGCCTCACCAGGCGAACCTCAGGATTATCCGAGCCACAGCAGAGAAGCTTTCCATACCCATGGACAAGGTTTACACCAATATCGAAAAATACGGAAACACCTCATCGGCCTCTATCCCCATTGCCCTTGACGAGGCCAACCGGGAAGGCCTGTTAAAGGCAGGTGACCGCATGCTCATGGTCACCTTTGGAGCAGGTTTAACCTGGGGGGCATCTGTCGTGCATTGGTCTTTATAGCACCATCCTTCCTGTCCCGAATAAGTGGCTAAACCGGTGAACCGGTTCCTGACAGAGGCTGTGCAAAGGACTGTTTTGATACTGAACCCGATTTCTTGATAGAGACTTTCTATGTCTGCCCGCCTGGAAATCACCCTGAAACCCGATCTCTATGATGCTGAAGGAGCTGCTATTTGCAGGAAGGCAAACGACTATTTTGGATTGGACCTTCAGTCTGTACGCACGGTCTCGATTCTTACCTTCGACTGTGACCTCACCACAGATCAGCTTGAAGCCATCCGAACCGAAATCTTTACCAATCCCGTCACGCAAACCTCATCCTACAGGCCCCTGACGATCGATTTCGACTGGGTTTTGTGGGTGGGCTACCGGCCCGGCGTGCGCGATAACCCTGGGAGCACAGCTGAAGAAGCAGTACAGGACCTTCTTGGGACCCGTTTGAAACCGGGTAAGGCAATTTACACCTCAAAAAGGTATTGCCTGAAGGGCGGCAACCTGTCCTTGCACGATGCAGACCGCATTGCCCGGGAACTCCTTGCCAATGACATTATCCAGGAATGGAGAGTCTTTTCAAAAGATGATTGGAACTCGGAGACAGGCGTGGGGATCATTATCCCCAAGGTACGCCTAGATCATAAACCAACCGTCACGGTGATCCCAATTGATAGTGACGAAACCCTTATGAGACTCAGCAAAGAGCGCGGCCTGGCACTGAACCCGAATGACGTTCCCACGATTCGGGATTATTTCCTCAGAGACGATGTGCTGGAACAGCGCCGGGCCGTGGGGCTTTCAGACCCGACCGATGTTGAGCTGGAATACATCTCCCAAGCCAGAAGCGATCACTGCAACCACAACACCTTTAAGGGCTTGTTTCATTACAAAGACCTTGGGACCGGAGAAACCCAGGTTGTGGACAACCTCTTTGCGACCTGTATCGAAGCTCCTACGCTGGCCATTCAGAAGCAAAAGCCTTGGGTGATATCCGTCCTTTGGGACAATGCCGGTGTGGGCCGCTTCAACGATGACTACTACTACGTGATTACCGGCGAGACCCATAACTCCCCGTCCAACATGGAGGCATACGGCGGTGCCATCACCGGAATTGTCGGCGTCTACCGCGACCCCATGGGAACGGGCAAAGGCTCCAAGCTGGTCATGGGGATGTACGGATACTGTGTGGGGCCTCGTAACTACCAGGGACATCTCAGACCGCATCTTCATCCCAAACGCCTGTTAGATGGCGTCATCGAAGGGGTGCGCGACGGGGGCAACAAGAGTGGTATTCCCACGCCTTATGGACAGGTTTGGTTTCACGAGGGATACCTTGGGAAGTGTTTAGTCTTTGTTACAGCTATCGGTCTCATGCCGTCTCACGTCAAAGGAGAACCTGCTGAGGAGAAGACAACTTCTCCCGGGGATCTGATCGTGATGTGCGGTGGCCGGGTGGGCAAGGACGGTATCCACGGTGTGACCGCTGCCTCTGAGAGCTTTTCTGCCCATACCCCTGCAGGACATGTCCAAATTGGAGACCCTTATACGCAGAAAAAAATGCACGATTTTCTTCTGGAGTCCAGAGACCGGGGTCTCATCGCCTTCATCACCGACAACGGCGGTGGAGGGCTCTCCTCGTCCGTGGGGGAATCGGCCCGCTTCAGCAACGGGTGTGTGGTTGAGCTGGAAAAGGTACCGCTCAAATATGAAGGTCTGGACCAGTGGGAAATCTGGGTTTCCGAATCCCAAGAGCGTATGACGGTGGCTATCAAACCAGAACACTGGGCGGAATTTGAAACGCTTTCGAAAAAGCATGCGGTCGAGAGCACTGTGATCGGCCACTACACAGACCGTGGCAAACTCTTTATCACCTATGAAGGCGAGACCTGCGCCAGTGTTGACATTGATTTTATGACCTCGCAGTTTCCCCAATGGACCTTTGAGGCTGAATGGACCCCTCCTGAGATGCGGCAGCTTCTTGAGCCTGCGCTCGCCGAGCCGGACGATGCCTCAGGGTTGCTAACCGAAATTCTTGCAAGACCTAATATTTGTTCGAAAGAGTGGATCATCCGTCAGTATGACCATGAGGTGCAAGGGACGAGCGTCGTCAAACCCCTTGTCGGAAAGGAGCGCGACGTAAACAGTGATGCGGTCGTCATCCGGCCCGTTCTGGGCTCCTTTAAGGGATTGGCAGCAGCCCAGGCAGTGCTGCCGACCTATTCACAAATCGACACCTACCATATGGTGGCCTGTACCATCGACGAGGCGGTCCGGCGCGTGATAGCAGTGGGTGGAGACCCTGAGTGCATCGGTGGTGTGGATAATTTTTGCTGGCCCACCATACAATACGACCCAATAGGGAACCCGGACGGCAAGTACAAGGCCGCACAACTCGTCCGCGCCAACTGGGCCTTAAAGGATGTTTGTACGATTTACGGGGTCCCACTCCTTTCCGGAAAAGACAGTATGTACGTAGACGGCTATCTCAAGGGCCGACGAGGTGAAACACAGAAGGTCTCTGCCCTTCCTACGTTGCAGTTTACCTGCACCAGTGTGATTCCAAACGTGACCCGCTGCGTGACCATGGACTCCAAGCTTGCCGGAGACCTTGTCTACGTGCTGGGTGAGACGGGCAATGAGCTCGGCGCTTCTGAGTATTATGAGCATTTTGGTTATGTGGGTCTTCGTGTGCCCCAACTCCAACCTGAGCCTTCGATGAAACTCTATCGGGCATTGCGTAGGGCCATTGAGGAGGAACTGGTGGCGTCATGCCACGGCATCTATCGAGGGGGGCTGGGTGTGCATCTGGCGCTTGTGGCCATGGGAGGCTGTCTGGGAATGGATATCGGCCTTTCCAAGGTGCCAAGGACAGATGCCGACAAAGACTATATCATCCTTTATTCAGAGTCCCCTGGGCGCTTCATTGTCACTGTTGACCCCAAGCATCGTTCGTCATTTGAGGCCCGTTTTGCCGGGTTGCCCCATGGGTGCGTGGGGACGGTGTCACGCGGAGCCGATCTTGTCATCAACGGTGTGGACGGGAAGCCGGTGATCAACGTACCCGTTTCGGAACTGAAAACGGCTTGGAAGTGCCCCTTTGGGAAACTGGTTTGAAAAGCAGCAGTTGAGGTCTTCAGGTGGATAGTTTGAAGTCCCCTGCAGTCCGCATGAATCCCAATAGATCAGGACGAATCCCGATGGGGAATGCGCCTGAGGGTTCAGTTCAAACTGCTTGAATGAATACCATCCAGGTGCACGGTTAACCTCATTAACATCTATATTATGTACGGCGCTAATCCGAAATCCGAAATCCGAAATCCGAAATCCGAAGAGGATGTCCGCGTCCTGGTCCTGACCGGTTACGGCCTGAACTGTGACTTTGAGACCGCCTATGCCTTTGAACTAGCCGGGGCTGTGTCAACCCGTGTACATATCAATTCCCTTATCTCACGGGAGCAGTCTCTAAAGGACTATGACATCCTTGTGTTTGACGGAGGGTTCAGCTGGGGCGATGATCACGGAGCCGGCGTGCTTGAGGCGGTGCGCTTAAGGTCGAACATGGGTGCAGCGCTTCTCGAATTCATAGATGAGGGGAAGGTGATCATGGGAATCTGTAACGGATTTCAGGCCCTGGTGAACCTGGGACTTCTGCCCGGCTTTGATCGGGATTACAGGTCACGAAAGGTTGCTCTTACGTTCAACGATTGTGGAAATTTCAGGGATCACTGGGTAAGCCTTTTGGGAAACCCGGATACGCCTTGCGTCTTTGCCAAGGGCGTGGCCCGGATAGAGCTTCCTATAAGGCACGGGGAAGGGAAGTTCTATGCGTCCCCTGAGGTGATCACACGTCTCATAGATGATAAGCAGGTCGTTTTCCAATATGCTACGCCTGAGGGGGCGCCAGCAGGGGGCAAATTTCCGTTCAACCCAAACGGCTCAGTCTATGACATTGCCGGGATATGTGATCCTACCGGCCGTGTTTTTGGATTGATGCCCCACCCCGAGGCGTTCAACCACTGGACGAACCATCCTGACTGGACACGCCTGAAAGAGTCTATGAAGCGGCAGGGCCAGTCGATCTATCCAGAGATAACCGCTGGTGTTAAGGTCCTGAAAAACGCCGTCGAGTACATAAAACGCAACCACCTGGCACCTTGAGTAGAACTTCCAGAAGTCATACCGAACGCGACAAGAGTACGTGACCGGCTTGCTTCCCGGACACGCGGTGCTGCCGCAGGATAGAACCCTCGTACTTCAAGGCGGGGAGGCTTATAGCGGTTGTCAGAATAACGTTCCGATAAGAATAGATGACAATTGAAAATACTATTTGGCTCACTTGTGGGTGTGCAATTTTAGGATTTTTGAATTCTCCTGGCTAAATCGCGCACGCAGTGGTTCTGTTCAAG
>JBFEUB010000194.1:0-6360 GCA_041547605.1 Desulfobacteria bacterium | reverse complement strand
TGGTGCCGGAGGTCGGAATCGAACCGACACGGACGTAAAGTCCGGAGGATTTTGAGTCCTCTGCGTCTACCAGTTTCACCACTCCGGCTAGTGTGTAAACGCAGCATAAGAAAGGGAGGAGTCATTGTCAACACAATTGTCAGCATACAAGCCTCCCCGCCCCAAAAGACGGGGAGGCTGTCCTGGGGAAGCACCGCGTGTCCGGGAAGCCAGCCGGTCAAAGCACGGCTGAAAGCAGCTTGGCGAGGATCTTGAAGGAACAAAAAAGGGCGGCTTACTTCAGGCGTGGACCGGAAGGGTAAACCCGTGACGAAAGACCTGGCCGTTGGCATGGGAAAGCGATGACGATCTTGATATGGCTTGACACTAATCGAAGATACAATTATGCTTTAACAGTTTTGATTCGGAAAATTAACCATTCTTTGGAGGAGTAGCGTATGTTTGGCATGGGAATGCCAGAAATTATCCTAATATTGGCCATCGCTCTGATTGTTTTAGGTCCCAAAAAGCTTCCTGAAATCGCCAAGTCCCTCGGCCGCGGGATCGCCGAGTTCAAAAGAGCCACGCAAGATTTCAAGCAGAACCTGGAAGTCGATGACGATCTAAAGGAGGCCCGAGATACCATCAAGGACGTTAAGCGGGACCTTGAAAAGACCGTGCGAAAATCCATGACTCCCCCCACCACCACCCCACCGGCCGCCAAAAGCGTATCAGAGGACGAGGAAGACGAGCTTGAAGATACGTTGGAGGAGCCCGCCGAGGGAGGCTCGGAAGCGTCTGCTGAAGAAAAGCCGGCGCAAGAAACCCCGTTAAAGGAGCCTCCCAAACATGGTTGAGGATGAGAAACTCCCCTTCACTACGCATCTTGAGGAGCTGCGCAGGCGGCTGATCATCTCCTTCATCTCCATTGGTGTTTGTTTTGTTATCTGTTATTTCTTTTCGAAAGAACTCTTCGAAATCCTTATGCTACCCTTGTTGAAAGCCATGCCTCCGGAAGAAAAGCTCATCTATACTGGGCTCCCTGAGGCCTTTTTCACGTATCTGAAAGTCGCCTTCCTCGCAGGGGTTCTCTTGTCGGTGCCCGTCATTATGTATCAGCTCTGGATGTTCATAGCCCCGGGGCTTTACGACAAGGAGAAGCGTTGGGTTTTGCCCATCGTTTTCCTGTCATCCGTCTTCTTTTTGGGCGGTGCCCTTTTTGGTTACTTTGTGGTTTTCCCTTTTGGATTCAAATTCTTCATGGGTTTTGCATCTGACTTTGTCAAACCCCTGCCATCGATGAAAGAATACCTCGGTTTTTCCGCCAAACTGCTCTTTGCCTTTGGTGTTGTGTTTGAATTGCCTCTTTTTGTGACTTTTTTGGCAAAGCTTGGCATTGTGAATGTCAAGTTTTTGAGAGCCCAGCGCAAATACGCCATCCTGCTTTTTTTCATCTTTGCATCCATCCTGACCCCGCCGGATGTCATCACTCAGATCATGATGGCGGGGCCTTTGATGTTGCTCTATGAGGTGAGTATTCTGGGTGCAAAAGTGTTCGGAAAAAAGGAGGCAAAAACAGATATCAAAGAGACCCAGGAAAGTGCCGGATAGGCGGTTTTCTCCTTGACACTTCATCAAAATTTTGGTAGGCAGATCACCTGCTGAAATATGTTTTTTCTTTATATTTAATGCACACCTGGAAAGGGGGTGAAAGCGGGTTATGAAGAAGCGATCGTTGTTTGTGTTAACGGCAGCAGCCCTGGGTGTTGTGTTTTTGTTTGCGGGTGTCTATGCAACGCAGCAGGCGCCTGATACCATCACCTTGGAATCAACCAAGGCCTTCCCCACGCACACCAAGAGCCTGGTCGTCTTGAGCCACAAGAAGCACAACGTGGATTACAAGATTGCCTGCACCGATTGTCACCATGTGTACAAGGAAGGCAAGAACGTGTGGAAAGAGGGCGATGCAGTCCAGAAATGCGAAACCTGTCACACCGGGGGCAAGCCTTCAGCGGAAGAGAAGAAGTCGCTAAGCGAAAAGGAATTAATCACAAAATTCCTTTACACCGCGATTCATACGAACTGCGTGGATTGCCACAAAACGTTGAAGAAAGAGGCCAAGCCGACCGGCCCCACGACTTGTACAGGGTGCCATCCCAAGGCAGAAAAGTAGACACGAAAAACAGGAATGAATCCATATAGGGTAGGGTTCTTTTTAGGGACCTTACCCTATTTTTTTTCAAGTGCCTCGCGAATGGTTTGGTGCGATATCTCTGTCTTTGGCCTTATGCCTTGCGCCTGATTTCTTTGATATGAAGCGCTTGCCTCAACCATCGCCTTAGCCCAGGAAGGCGTCCCCAGGGCATGCACGTGGGAGTAAGTAGCCAGCGTGTTTTGGTAACATAGGCCATCGCGCTTGCCGGCAAATCCGACGCCCCGCGTCACCCGAAACGCCAGATCATCTGTTTTTCCCTTCCAGCTCACCACATTCGAGTAATGAAACTCATGCCCCCGAACCTGGAAACCTGGCTCAAAATAAGGATTGGGCCTTTCCACCTCAAAAATCGTGTAGCCATGCCCCTCCGGCCTCTTGGAAAACCCGAAGATCACGGGAAACACGCCCACCATAGGATAGGCCGCGCCACGTAAGACTAGGCTCTCGCCCAAATACATGAGCCCTCCGCACTCAGCATATATGGGAAGCCCCTTTTCGGCAAACCGTCTGACGTCCTTCCGGAATCCTTTGTTATCGGCCAGGGTCTGGGCGTGCGTTTCCGGAAAGCCGCCTCCGATGTACAGCCCGTCAAGGTCCGGCAGCCCCGGGTCTGCCAAGGCGCTCACCGTGACGATTTCTGCCCCGGCGGCCTCAAGCGCCTCGAGGTTTTCAGGATAGTAGAATTGGAATGCAGCATCTCTGATCACCCCAATTCGAGGCTGCGGTCCCTTTTTTTCAAAACCCACGGTTTTTTCTTCGCCCGGTTTTTCAGGTTTTGTTGTGAGGTCTGGCGCTTCTCTGGCCACAGCAAAGAGGCCATCAAGATCAAGATATGTTTGGGCCATTTCAGCCGCCTTGTCGATCGACGCTTCTGCCCAGTCATGTTCCGGCGTGGGGACCAGCCCCATATGTCTTTCTGGAAAGGCCTCTCCCCTGATCTTGGGTATGGCTCCAAAAACGGGAAGAGCACAATATACCTCGATGGTCTTACGAAGAATCGACTCGTGGCGGGAGCCTGCCACCCGGTTCAGAATCACCCCGCAGAGGTTGACCTCAGGATCGAACTGGAGGCAGCCCGAGACCATGGCGGCCACGGTGCGGGTGCTCTTGGTACAGTCTATCAGAAGAATGACAGGGGCCTTCAGGAGCTTGGCAAGCTCTGAGGTGCTGGTGCTCCCTTCAAGGTCGATTCCATCGTAGAGACCTCGATTTCCTTCGATAACTGCGAGGTCACGGGCGTTCGTGCGGCTTGTAAAGGAAAGGAGAATCTGGTTGGAAGGCATTAAGAAGGTGTCCAGGTTATGACAGGGACGGCTGGCCGCCAAGGCCAGCCATCCCGCATCAATAAAATCTGGTCCCTTCTTAAAAGGGGCAACGGCCATCCCGCGCTTGCGCCAGGATGCGATCAATCCTACAGAGACGATCGTCTTCCCCGAACCCCCGCGCAGGGCAGCAATCACAATCCGGGGAAAAGCCATGTTTTCGCTATCTATTTCTGAGAAACAGCGCGGCTTGGTAAATGGTCCGAGTCATCTTCAAAAAGGCGTTGCCTAATCCTCTTCTTCGGCTTCTTCAGCGTGCTGCTTCCCAACTCCCTTGAGCCCATACAGCGTAGTGCTGCCGCTGGACCAGTACTCAAGGGTCTGCTCTTGGACCATTTTGTTAATGATGTTCTTTACGTATCTCGGCTTCTCGTCGGGCAACATCTTGTAAAAATCCTTGATATAGAACTTTGTCTTGCCCTTCTTTTTTTTCAGTGCTTCGAGAATCGCTAGTTTGTTTTCTTCGTCTCCCATTTATTGCCTCTTTTCTGTTCCAACTGCTCAGTCCGTTGCGGACATTTGTTTATCCCCCTCACCCTCCCGTCTCTCCGCCGAAGGCGAAAGATGTTCAGGGTGAGGGGAGACCAGAAAGTTATTGCGTACTTACACGTTACGTAAACTTAAATAGCGTGCTCTGACGCCAGGTATAATAGGCCGGGTCACGGAAATCATCGATGAGATGATGGGTAAATTCAAGACCGCACTTCTCAAAGAATTTTTCCCAGCCGATCCGTTCAGCCCACTCCCCTACGCGTTCGTATTTATTTGCATCGGCCGCATATACGTCAATGATCTTCTTGATAGCCGCTGTCACCTCCGGCCATCTCGGTGGATTATTCGGAAGGTATGGCACGGCTATCTTGGAGAATTTAGGCGCAGTTCTTCTGTTCGACACCTTGCCGCCAACCATGAGCACAACGCAGTCGCCTTGATAGTCAGTTAGAGGCATGGCGGGGCACATGGTGTAGCAGTTGCCGCAGAACATGCACCTCAACTCGTTGACAGACACGCTGTTTATCTTCTCGCCCCCGACTTCCACCTTGGATGGCTTGATCGCTGCCGTGGGACAGGCTGCAATGGCAAGAGGAATCTCGCACACCTTGTCAAGGACCGCATGATCCACCAGGGGAGGCTTGCGGTGATAACCCAGCATGGCAATGTCTGAGCAGTGGACCGCACCGCACATGTTCAGACAACAAGCCAGCGAAACCCTGACCTGGGCCGGAAGCCTCATATTGGTAAACTCGTCAAAGAGCAAGTCCATGGTGGCCTTTACCGGGCCCGAGGCATCAATAGCCGGGGTGTGGCAATGCACCCAGCCCTGGGTGTGCACGATGTTGGTCACCCCTGCACCGGTTCCACCGACGGGGAACTTGTAGCCCCCTCCGGCCTGTTTCCGGCTCAGCAGATCCTGCTTCAGGGGCTCGACCTTGTCCTTGCTGTCCACCATGAATTCAACGTTGTTTCGCGTGGTGAACCGCATATAGCCGTCGCAGTGCTTGTCCGCAATCTCGCAGATCTCGCGAAGGTGAGACACAGTCATCAGGCGGGCACCGCCCACTCGCACGGTGTAGACCTCATCTCCGCTCTCAGCCACATGCACCAAAACGCCTGGCTCGAGGATCTCATGATACAGCCACTTGCCAAAATTGTTCTTGATAACCGGGGGAAGGAATTCTTCAGGTTTCCTCGGTCCAATATCGGTAATTCTATCCTTCATCGGATTTTCCGGATCAAAACCCATAGCGTCTCACCTCCTTACATTGCATGACGTTTTCTGTATTCTTTAATGTCTCGTGTCCATCCGCCTTCAACCTCATCTTCTCTCCAGAATACGTACGGGTTGGAACGGGGCTCTTTAACCATCTGCGCTAGGGGCTTCATCCCTGTTACTTCCAGCATCTTCTGGAAGCCCTGTCGCTTGATCAGCTCGCCAATGCGCTCACGGTTCTTGCCTTCTTCCATCCACCAATCCCAGAGATTCTCAATGACTTCCTTGATCTCGTCATATGGTTCTTCAACCTTGATAAAGGGTACAAGAAGGGAGGCCATCTGGGCACCATCAAGGATCGGCGCCTTTGCGCCTACCAGCATGGACGCGCCTTTGTCTTCTCCTGGCCTCAGGGCCCTCGGCATGACGCAAATGCAGTGCATGCAGCGCGTGCATTCCTTGTTGTTGATGGAAAGGGTGCTGCCATCCCATGCCATGCAGCCGGTGGGACAAAGATCAACGACCTCTTTCTGAATATCGAAAGGACCCCAGTCACGATCCGCGTGGGCTCCACCGCTGGGCTTCAACTCCCCACCTGCATAGGCTTTGGCCGCTTTTTGATCGATGCGGATGTCGTCACGCCAGGTGCCGATCCAGGACAAGTCAGACCGAGCAATAGAGGCCACACAGCAGTTGGGGCAGCCGTCAAACTTGAACTTGAACTTATACGGAAATGCGGGCCTGTGGAGCTCATCCTGGTATTCCATGGTCATTTCATAACAGAGCTTCTGCGTGTCGTAACAGGCCCATTCACAACGGGACATCCCCAAACAGGCGGATGGAGTACGCAGGTTCGAGCCTGAACCACCAAGGTCCTGGTTGAGGTTGTGGGTCAGTTCAAAGAAAATCTCTTCTAACTGGGGTGTATGGGTCCCCAAGAAGACAATGTCGCCTGTGGAGCCGTGCATGTTGGTAATGCCGCTGCCACGTCTTTCGCACAGGTCACAGAGCGCTTCTAAGTATTCTGTGGTGTAATACTTGCCTGCAGGTTGGTTGATACGAATGGTATGAAAGTGTGCCACAGCCGGGAATGCGTCGGGCTCGTCACAGTACCGTCCGATGACGCCACCGCC
>JBFEUB010000193.1:0-6361 GCA_041547605.1 Desulfobacteria bacterium | reverse complement strand
TTTAGAATGGGGGCAAAGAAAAGGGCTTGATTTCCCCAGAAAGGAGGGATCCCTGCGCATGCGTTGACATCAGCCAGAGAGAGGCAAAGGAATTGCACCGGGTGGAGCGCTAATGCGCAGGAAGGTTAATAAGGCAGAAGAATTCCCTTGAGCTCTCGGGCCCCAACGGGAATGTCTGAGCTGCTGCATGTTGCAGTGGATCCCATCCTTTGACAGGGGCAAGTTGCTGGCCGTGATCGTAGTTGGCCAGCGAACAGATTCTATTGAAGCTCTGTGCAGTCCTGATAAATTGCGATATGTCTGGATAAATCGGGACCGCAGGAAATGCGCTCGCTGTTGCAGTTAAAGGAACAAAATGCATGATATAAGTTCTTCGGTCTTTCAATTGTGAACATCTATCGCATCAAGAATATATCTTGTAACATAAGTTTACCACACAACATGCAGGCCAACAGGAAAAACAAAAAAGTAGGACTGAAGCCCTTCCGTAGCTCTTTGATTATTCATTCTTGCTAGTTGTATGCATATTGTTCATCAACAATTCTTGTAAAAATTGTTATTATTTTCCTTTTTTCACCCCGTGTATTTTGCGTGGCGCAATTGCTGCAGTGCATAGCAGTCGTAGACTTGCCCCATGCGGATGCATGAATCAATTTCGACAATTCTTCAAGAAGCTGCACTTCTGATTTATCCTCCCTTCTCTCCTGATTAATTTCGTACCGGAGACCTCGGACCAGCCTGTCATCGTCTTTTGTCACCTCTGCTATCATATCTAGGTCAAAATGTTCCTTTCGACAGAATTGTTTGACCGAATCATGAACCTTTTCTGATATATCCTTCCCACACGCATCACACAGAAACTTTATCATCTTCCCTTTCCCTGTTTCCTCCTCGGGTTTTCGATCTTTGAACTGAGCTTACACAGTACCCATCATTGTGGGAGTTTACATGCCACAACCAGAGTATTTACCTTATAATTAATAGGTGGCGGTCCAGCGGTAGCGCATAGACCGACTCTACTTAGCTCTTTCCAATGCAGATTATGAAGAAGGCTCGGATTGGTCAATGGGGGACACCCCCCATTTGTAGGTAGGAAAGTCCTGCTTTAGGATGGCTCTTCAGAACATAGGATGAAGACGAGTCATGGGTTCTAATCCTTCCAGAGTTCCGGATCAATGATCCCTATTTTAATAGCATATTTCACCATTGCGACTAAGTCACGGACTCCCAATTTCTTCATCACGTTAGCCCGATGTTTTTCCACGGTTTTAGGACTCACGCAGAGAATGCTGGCAATTTGCGTAGTAGAATTCCCTTCAACCATCAATCGGAAAACCTGCTGTTCCCTGTCAGAAAGAAGATCGTAGCCGCGGACGGAGGGTTTTTTCTTCCGACTTTCCAGGTAAGTCCCAATCACCTCGGATCTTATTTTGGAACTTAGGAAATATTCTCCCCGATGTGCGGCCCTGACAGCTTCAATCACATCAGAACTGGATGCTGCCTTGAGCACATAGGCGAGCGCCCCTGAGGCGAAGACCTGATGGACAAAGGCCTCTTTCTCATACATGGACAGAACTACGATTTGGGTGTCGGGCATAGCCTCTTTGATCAGTCGAACGGCATCCAGCCCACTCAGGCGGGGCATAGCAATATCAAGCAAGATAACATCAGGACGGAGTGCTCTGGTTTTTTCAAGCGTCTCGTGACCATCCTTTGCCTCGCCTACAACTTCCATGTCTGGCTGGCTGGCCAAGAGCTGCTTCAAACCCTCTCGCACCACCTCGTGGTCGTCCGCCACCAAAATTTTCATTTCAATCTCCTGCTTCTGTTAAAGAAATGGGCAGTTCAACCCTGATCATCGTTCCCTCTGCATTCTTGGACCGAATGTCCATAGTGCCCCCCACAGAACCCACCCTCTCTCGCATGCCCAACAGGCCGATGCCCTGATTTTCGCTCCTAAAGGGCACCCTGTCTTCTGTCTGCTGAAAGCCAATACCATCGTCCTTAATGGTACAGATAAGCTTTGGATGGCTGTACGTCAGTAAGACATTGACATGCTTGGCCTCTGAGTGCTTTGCAATGTTGTTTAGGGCTTCCTGAAGGATTCGATAGAGAACGATCTCGATTTCAGGGCCGGGTCGTTCCTTAAGCCCCACCGTCTGAAAATCAATGTGGAGGCCCCCAATGCGCTTGGCAAACTCTGCGATATACCACTTCAAGGTAGGGACAAGCCCTAAGTGGTCAAGCATGCCGGGGCGAAGTTCAGACGAGATGTTCCTCACATCTTCTCCCAATTTCTGGACGAGGCTGAGGGATTCATCACACCTTGACTTGACCTCCTTCAATTCTCGCGGCAAGGAGTCGCACATAGCTTCTATGCCAAAGTGAAGCGTGGTCAAGGCCTGTCCAAATTCATCATGAAGGTCACGAGCCAGCCTCTTTCTCTCTTCTTCAATGGCGCTGATCAGTTGCCGTGAAAGATGCCGGATTTCCTCTTCGGCCCTATTGCGGCGCGTGACGTCCCGAACAATGCCCGTGAAAAAGACGCCCTCTTGTGTCTTCCAGGTCGCGAGTGAAAGCTCCACAGGAAACTCAAAACCATTTTTCCTTCGCCCCACCCTATCAACCGTTTTCCCAATAATACCGGACTGCCCTGTCGAAACGATCTGTTCTAAACCTTTTCTATGGTCCGCTCTAAATCTTTTCGGCATGATGAACGTAAGGGCCTTTCCCCTGGCTTCATCAGCTGAATAACCAAAAATCCCCTCTGCTGCGTGATTCCAGAAAACGATCTTTCCATGGCTGTCAATAGTGATGATAGCGTCGCCCGCAGTTTGAGCCACCGATCGGAAGCGCTCTTCACTCAGGCGGAGAGATTCTTCCGCCCGCCTGCGCTCAGCGAGTTCCAGCTTCAACCGTTCAGCGGTTCTGACAAGCTTGGCAGTGCGCTCTTCAACGCGGAACTCAAGCTCATCGTGAGCCCTCTGCAACTCCTCGTCTGCCCGCTTCTGGGCTGTAATATCGCGTAGAATGTGGACACTCCCCGCAGGAATTCCTTTGCGGTCCAAATGGATGGCCGCACTTATACTGACATCTAGGATGTTTCCGTCCTTGGTATATCGACGACTTTCAACCCCAGAGAAACTCTTACCCGCCAGAACATTGTCGATCATGACTCGAGTCTCCGGCCAGTTCTCGTCAGGCACATAGTCAGGTTTCTTGCCCAGGACCTCCTCTGGCGACCATCCGAAAACACGCGTGAACTCTGGGTTCACATAAACACCCCTGCCTTCTATATCGTAAACAACAACCGGGTCCGGACATGCGTCTAAAACAGTACGATATTTCTCCTTACTTTCAGCCAGTTCCTCCTCCGCTCGCCTGCGTCCCGTTCGGTCACTGTGTTTTCGCACCACCTCCGGCAGTACAACGGGCAACAGTTCCAAATAGCTCTGGCTCTGGTCTTTGATGATATAGTCATCAACGCCAGCTTTCAGGGCTTTCACGGCAAGTTGTTCGGACCCTCTCCCGGTAAGAAGAATCAATGGCAAAGGAGTCTTGTTGGATAAAAGTTCCTTGCACAAATCGAAACCGGACATTCCTGGCAGAGCATAGTCAATAACTCCAAGGTCAAAGGATGATGGCGCACCTCGAAGTCTTTCCAAAGCTTCTTCGGCCCTTACGCACTCCGTAATCTCACACGCCACGTCACCTTTTTCCAAAGCTCTATGGAAGGCCAGCCTGTCGTGCTCATTGTCTTCAATGAGCAAGATGCGAAGTGGTGATGATCTTTTATCTGGCTTCATGTTCCAATCCCCTAAGCTTCAGCAATTGCAAGAAAAAGCCTATGCTTTGAAGCTCCCTGCAGGCCCGACAAGTCGGGACAAGGAATGCACTCGCTATTGCAGTTCAAGTTCTCAAAGCCAACTGGTTTCAGAATATAGGCATTGCACCCAGCTCATAAAACGTTGTGGTGTGATTCTTGTTTTAGAAACTCTATATATCTTGCCAACCGGTGGACCCACCAACCGGGCAGTTCTGTTAAAGATTTCTAACCTAAATAATGAGTTTCGTCAAACACTACAGGAAAATGCTGGAAAACCATCGTGGTGTGAGCCCGATGTCAGAGGGATTGCCCCCAATTTAGGCTTAAAACATCGGCCACAGGGTTGGTAGGTGCTCATTGTGAAGCCCCCGCCCTTTCAGGCGAGGGTTCGTGTGGCAGAAGTCTGCAATTCTATCGGGAATAGCACAAGGAATACGAGCTAAAAAGGCAGAGCCAATTTTGACCCTGCCTCGCTTTTTAGCAAATGGACTCAGTTTGCTAGAATTGTATTTGGATTATCTTCTTCCCCCCGCTGTCTTCCGCAACGGACAACAGAGTCTTTCCCAAGCGCTCACACCAGATGCGAACATCTCTCTCGAAGGTAGGACAGTCTCCCCATACCTCTAGGATATCGCCAAAATTCATACTGGGGGTTGTCAAGGCAATCTGAACGACCGGTTGGGGGCCTTTTAGACCAAGTGCGTCTAGAACCTGTACCTGCATTATCGTCTCCATGTGATCTGTCTTTTTGGGGTGGCCCTGCTATCATAGGCCGCAGCCAGGTCGCGTCGTACCGACGCCGGGCACACAGCATTTATATTTACACTTGAAAAAGCCAATGACAATGGGGAAGAGCCCCATGTTGGGGTAGGAAAATCCGTATTTCTTGATGGGGAAGCCGAATCTCTGAGCGACGAAATGTACCCATGAATAGGGCACACTGCTGACAAAAAAGAGCCTTATATGAAAGGGCTTTACCGTCAGCCGTAAGGTTAGAGGAAGTGGCTTGAATGGGTATGATCAACAAGAGAGGCCGGGTGCACTGGAACCGCCATCATGGAGCAAGCAGCCTCACATAGACGAGCCGTTGAGAGGCATCATGGTACACGCTACTTCTTCAATTTATTAGCGATATACACACGGAGGAGGCGGGAACTTCCACTTTTAGGGGGTTTTGAAATAGAAAAGGCAGCTCCAATGCTGGCCCTGCCCTCTTTCACGGTGAAATATGGATTTGGCTTTTAAACTTTTATTTCACGTTCGGTGTGGTTCTGGATAACATATTCCAACTGCCTTATCTGGACAGGCGTCAACTCACCAAATTGCACACCAAATCGGGTTTCGTATAGAGAAGCCTCGGGCTTTTCGTTGATGGTCAAATTCCAGATGGTTCGACAAGGTATGGCCTCCATACGCAAACCAGTACCTGTGATCAATATGTCCAGTTCACCTGCTGCAAATGGTGCCGCTCTAGTTGTAATATGATCAAACGTAACTCCGCTCATGCTGATATCTAATAGCCGACCGATTCCGGAATCAGGGGGCTTGAACATGACTAACGCATCGTCCCTGACCCGGAAACGCTTCTGCTCACTTTGTTCATCCTGCCCTGTCTCGGCCATCATGAGGAAACCTCCTCGTGCGATTTTTCATGCAGAAAGCCAAAAGCGTTCGTCTTGGGATAGTCGTGCTATTATGGGCCGCACCCAGATTGTTTTGCACGCACGCCCGTTTAAAACAATTCATATTTACATGTGGCAAAGCCAATGACAATGGGGAAGAGCCCCATTTTGGGGTAGGAAAATCCGTATTTCTTGATGGGAAAGTTGAAATTCTGAGCGACGGAATGTACCAATGAGTAAACGACCATGCACAAAGCGGTCGACTTTATTACACGGCCAAAGGCCGCGAACTGCAACAGCAAGCGCATTCCTCACCGCTTTCTGCACGGTTAGCGAGCCGATCAAAAAATGGTACAGTCCCCACAGTCGCCGCGAAGCAATGCCGTCAGGCAGAACGTTCCCTGAGGCTTGCTTAAAGGAATCTTCAAATAAAGAGGAACGACAGTTCTCACATTTAAGTTTGGGGGATCCCGAACCGAGCGCGGGGTTTGTGTGCAAACAATCGATGCCTTAACCAGGAGTGCGAAAAGGGCCAGAGGATGTCTTGCCCATCTCGGTCAATCCAGCCCGGAAAGCACAGGAAATGACAGGACGGTTGGCACGATCATGAAGACAGAATATCCTGGAGTTGGATGAGTCAGCACTTAATACTCTTCGCTTACGACAACCGCCCAGTTCTGCCAACGTTATATGGGAAGCAGACGATAGTTATTGGACAAAGATCTCAACCGCGTTTTAGGGCCATTACAGCACCTATGCTTCTGACTTGACCGGCCCCACTAGGGTCACCTGGGTGCCTTGGCCAGGTTTGGAAGCCACGGTCATCCATCCGCCTAAAGGCTCCAATCGTTCCCGGATACTGAATAGGCCGAACGCCCCACTTTCGCCCATGCCGGGACCGACCGCGGTGGGC
>JBFEUB010000192.1:0-6456 GCA_041547605.1 Desulfobacteria bacterium | reverse complement strand
TCCTCAGCACCAAGGCCACTCAGCTAATATTTTTAGACCCATGTCCTTTGCTCTCTGTCGGTCAACAGGTTTGCCCTTTTTGGATGTACATGAGGACGTTGCGCGTCAAAAGAAGGGGGACACATAAAAGGCGGGGATTCTACCCTGCGGCAGCGCTGCGTGTCCGGGCAGCATGCCGATCAAACCGTAAATGCATATAGCTCCCTCGTTGCAAATGAACATAACCAGCAAATGAAGAGGAACTTTTATCAAACCTTTCAAATAAACATCACAGGTATACACCAAGCAAGTCCTTTTCATATCCGGCCAGCGTCACCTCAACTCGGCTCCCGGAACGTTAACTCAGTCAAAATGACCCCCATAATTGACAAAATCGTCAAGATAAGAACCCGCCAAGCGCCACGCACGGCCATCTCTCCAAATCCAGTCGGCCCAGCATGCCCAAGTATAGCAGACACACCCGTATAAAGGGCTCCAATCACGACACCGCAAATAGCGCCGCCAATAATCCGTTTCTGCAGTGCAGCGCCACCCGCACCCAAGGTCACCGCAGCACCACAAAGTAACGGCACCAGCACTGCAAGGCCCCAAATCTCATCCAGTCCTGGCAATTCTCCGAACTTCTTAAGATAGAGAAAATCTGCAAACCCAAATATCCCCAATCCGATAATGGCACAAAAAGCAATATGCCAATATCGAGGCGGCATACCAGCCCGCACGAGGTCTCGCTTCAGCATACGACGCCGTATGGTCAGGGGCCAGTTATAAAACAAGGCAAATATCCCGTGTTCCAGTAAAGCCCCCCTTTCGCCAAATACCGGCACAACATGAACGGCTTCCGTAGCCCAGTGAGCCGCCATAAACCGGGCCAATGCAGGATAACGATAGCCCATTTGGATCGGAAACGATAGATACCCTATGTACTTGAAAAAACTAAGAAAAACTGCAATGTTATAGTCCTCGAAATTCCGTTCCTTGATGACCAGATACAGGACGTACCCCCCCCGCACGAGCGAACCCGGCGAAATGGGTGTCACCTGAAACAAGGCGACAATACCAACCCCGATACCCCACGCCTGCCCTCGTGACATCTCGGGATGCATCGCAACATACACAATAGCCACCAGCACAGAGACGATTTGCGTAACCGGCAAAGTACATACGTGCACCGCTAGGCACTTAAGATACTTTTGTATAAATGGCTCTTTAATCTGAGATAAGATGATCTGCTCATCTTCATTGGTAAGTATTTGCTTTTGCTTCCCCTCGGTCACCATCTCACGAAGCCATTGCTCACGGAGGTCCGCGTTAAAGTACAACCGAACGGGGCGAACAGCCAGATAAGCCATCCGCTCCTTAGCATACTCCCAGTCAGTAAAAAATCTATGTAATCCAACTGTCAGAATGGACAACGGGACATGATACCAAATCGGCCAAACGCGTCTCGCCACCCACAAAGCATGCTCGCCATCAAGCCGTCCTGACCTGTGCCAGCCAATGACCTTCTCAGCAACCTTTGCCCTTACGGCACGCCGAAAATAATCCCAACTTGTTAAAAGACTCCCATAATGCTTTCGCCAATCCGCCCGGCCCCATACTTTGCGCAACAAGGAGCCTATCAGTGGAAAAAGCCCGAGCACAAAAAACAGCAATGTCATGGCTCTGCTGCCAAGCAGCTTCTCATGGCAACGCTCATCAGTCAGATTTCGGACCTTCCACCCGGTCACCGCACTGTCTATGATCGTCGACCATAGCCGCACCCCAAAAAGCACGTGAATATGATGGTGCGTAATATCCGGAACCGAACTCCTATAAACACGCTCGGCCCTCTTCAATTCCTCCAGCATCTCGCGCATATCACTAAACTGATCTCTGTGAGCTTCCATAAACTGTTGCAGCTTTCCCACATCGCCTCGATCGAATTGCACAAGACTGCCCCGTATAAGTCCACTGAATATCAGCTTAAAGTCCCCCGGACTCATCGGCAAAAACGCCAAAAGAGCCAGCCCGGCCCGGAAATCAACAGCCACCAATCCTCCAGGAGAAGAAACCTCAGTATCATGACGTTTCAGACAATTCGGCTGACTCTTACAGGTCCACCACTCATACTGCCTGGCAAACTCATGTCCTCCCATGTCGTGCAGCAGCTCAACAAATTTACGCATAAACTCACGCTTGGCTCTATACTCCGGTGAGCCCAGGTTCCCAGCATCAACATCATCGCCCCTAATCCAGCGCTTGAGCAGATCCATATGATCATCTACCTCAAGACGCCAAACCCGTCCATCTACCCACTCACTCAACTCACCGCAGCTTCCAAGCTTTCCATCCACAAAGGTGGCATATATATCGGTAACTGCGTTCTCGCTGCCAAACCTGATCTTCGCTCCCCGACGGATAAATTTCTGCCAAAGCGCACCAGCCCTTGATGCTGCTGGGTTAACCTGAAGCTGAAAAGCGCCCTGGAATCCCACCCAGTATACTGCATTACGAAAAAAGCGTGAAAAGCCCGTTGGCGGAATGAGTATCTTCATGGCAAAAACTTTCCCCGCCTCAAGTCCGCCAATTGGTCTGGACTGGGGATCAATATCTAAAATTTTTACTCGGTATACTTGCCCAGCAAACCCGCCACCGACAAACTTCTCAACAACCAGACGAAGCCGACCCTTATTGGCCTGAGCTACTCCAGTAACGTCATAAACTAATTCGGTGCCGGCTTCATAACGATCAACACGCATTGGCCTATGCAATGCCGCCGCCTGAAACGCCTTCTCGAGCTCCTCTATAACTTTAACAGAGTATTCCATGGCCATGGTCGCCGCCCACCGCTCTATAAGATTTTTTAAGAATACGAAGACGACCCAAAATACCGATGCTTGCAGCCACTGCAGGTTTCCCTTGTATCATGCTTCTGGGCTGGACAGCGAAACTGGAATATATGTGCATTTCAGGTAAAAAGGCAAGGTTGTTTCATGGCCTAATAAATCGCCCCATCCACGGCCAAAGCAGTTTCGAAGTCTTTATGCCCTTTTTATCATCAGCCCTCATTTCCAGTGCCCATCGGGAATGTGGCATCGCCTCCTCGGGTTTTCGTGAATCCTGCATCCGAATCAGCGAGGCATTTACACCGTTACCGCAAGAGATCATTTTAATTAACGTTTTCTGCTTGGGTCTTCAATAGGTATTCTCAGAAAGAAAAGCGTGCACACCTGCAATTGGTTGACCCTAGAGGCTATCTCAAGAGAGTGGAGCAGGGTTCAGGGCAAGGCGCGGGGCGGCGAAAAAGCGCAGCATACACGATAGTATCTGAGCATTTTGAGTCCCGATACATCCCGACAACGCAGCCATGGGGCATCAGACACCTTTTTTGAGATGGCTGATAGTGACTTCCCACTCTAGCTCCCTTCACTTTTCACCATTGCCTTGCAGATAAGTACAAAAAATGTAGGAAATCAATAGGAATACATGCGGGTAGTGAATTCGTTGACGCGGGTATACCTAAAACAGAAATTATGAAGAAGGAATGTTTCGTAAAAGCTCTATTTGCCGGTTTTCTCATGCAGTTTGCCTGCTATCCGCTTGACTCTGTCCGATTTCACCATCGAGGTGGCCTTATCGGCAAAACGCACTGCGTCCTTGACTTTGCCGTCTATCAAATAGTCTTTCACCCTCTTTTCAATCCGCGCTGTAGCATGGTCTGTTTTGACGTGAACCGCGGGAGCCCCTATCAACTTTCTGCACGCTTTGCCCCCACATTTCGGACAAGATGGGGAAGGTCCACCCATATCGAGAATCACCTCAAAAATCCCGCCACAGCCAGCACATTCATATTCATAAATTGGCATAGAGTTTTCCTCACAACCTTCCCAGGTACCGCATCCCTTCAAGGTCGGTCCTATAAGCAACATCCTCTGACATTCTTGTCATGACCGAGTCAATCACCGAGAGCATCTTGGCCTTATCGGAAGGGAGATCTCCGTCAACCGAGGCATAGTTGGAAACGTGATCAGAAAGATATCTTGATGTGACCGCCAGGTCATCAATCAGGGCTCTTTGTTCTTTCAGAATCGTCTCAGGGCTCGGCATTTGAAAACTCCCGTCTTTCCACCATTGAAAAACAGGCGTACCCGGCTGCGGCGTCAGGGTTCTTATCCGGATAAAATCGGGATTGATCTCGTTGAGCACCTTGGCTGTTTCCAGGGCATGCTCCTGCCAGTTCGACTCGCCCCCGATTCCCACAAGCACATAGAGGGAAATCTCAAACCCGGCATTTCTGGCCTTAACACATCCCCGGACCATGGTGTCGCGCCCCGCACCCTTTCTTATCCGAGTCAACAGTTGTGGGCTTCCGGTCTCAAGACCGATGTGAAGTCGTGTCAGTCCAGCCGACCTTATCTCTTTTAAGCTCCCGATGGGTTTCCGTTTAAGTGTCAGGGCCCTTGCATAGGTCGTGACCCTGGTTAGCGATGGGAAGGTACCGTGAAGGTAGTCCAGGATGTCACACATCTCTGCGGCCTTGATAACGAGGCTATCTGAATCTCCGATGAACACCGTGTCAACCTTTCCACCTGTGTATTCTTGCGCCGTATCAATGTCTTGTTTGACTGCCTCAACTGAGCGTTTTTCAAACTTGATCTGTTTATACATGGGGCAAAAGGCACACCGATTCCAAGGGCATCCCCGCGTCACCCTCAGAAGAAGGCTGTTGGCCTCACTGGGGGGCCGGAAAGGTGGAAAATCATAATCATCTTCAGCCATGGCAAGACGCCTTCCAAAGCGAAAATTGAGCATTTTGTGTACACAAGAATCCGGTTTTCCTCATAGAATAGCGTGTTGCCCTGGGATTTACAAGAAATTTTCACTCCCCTTCCCTGCTTGACCCACCGGGAAAGAAGTCATTCGTACGAGACCTTGCCTTCATGAACTGAAGTCCCAGCATGTGCAGTTTAAGCGACCAAAAGGCCCCATATCTTGTACCTACAAACGTAGGATACACATCTTATAGTACTTTTTTTCTTTACAAATCCTTCTCTCTTTGTTATTTAATAACATTTTAAGGATTGGTGTGCATCACGCCCGCCTCAAAAGAGGTCATTCGTCATGAAAATCAAACAAATAGGTGTCACCGGGTTCAAGTCTTTTGTAGATGAAACAACCATCGTGTTCCCGCAAGGGATATCTGCGGTCGTTGGTCCCAACGGTTGTGGCAAAAGCAACATTGTTGATGCTATTCGTTGGGTGATGGGAGAGCAAAGCGTCAAAATGCTTCGGGGTAAATCTATGGAAGATATTATTTTCTCGGGCACTGAAAAGAGGCCCCCTTTGAACATGACTGAGGTGGCGCTCACACTTATCAATGATGACGGGGACATCCCGGAGCAATACCGAGAGTTTTCTGAAATTATGGTGGCCCGTCGCCTCTTTCGGTCAGGTGAAAGTGCCTACTTTATTAATAAGCAACCATGCAGGCTTAAGGACATCCAGAACCTGTTGATGGGTAGTGGAGTCGGATCCAGAGCCTACGCTGTTATTGAGCAAGGAAGGATCACGAACCTTATCGACGCCGGACCAGAGGAGAGACGTTTCTTGGTCGAAGAAGCCGCAGGCACAACGCGTTATAAGAGTCGAAAAAACGAAGCCCTTCGAAAGATTGAGCGAACCCAGCAGAATCTGCTACGCATTAATGACGTCATCGTTGAGGTCAAGCGTCAGATGAACAGCCTTAAGCGCCAAGTCAAGAAAGCGGAGCGATACAAGGCCTATCAAGAACAGATTCAACATTTGGAAGTAGGACTGGCAAGGTGTCACTATAAGGCCGTCTGCGTGGAGATGCGCGAAGCCGAGGCTCTGCTCGCGTCATTGAAAGATGCGGATCTGAAGCACGGATCCGAACTCGCAAAACTCGATGCAGCCATTGAAGAAATTAAACAAGAACGAGCAGCCAAGCATAAGCAGATATCCGAGCACAAAGCGACCAGATATCAACTCCAGCGTACTATCGATAAGCTTGAGGGGGATCTTGAATATGGTGCCAAGGATCTTGAACGTTTGATCTCCGAAACCACGCAGCTCAGGACCGAAATCAAAGAGATTAAGGAAAAGGATCAACAGGTCGGTTCCGAATGTCGTGACCTGGATGAGCGCGCACGTACCCTTCAGGAGGATATCAAAAGAGCAAAAGAAACCATAAGACAAGACGAGCCCTCCAAGCGCGCTTTGAAAGATCGCCTAGTCGAGCTGGGTGAAACCCTTGAGGCCAAGAAAGCGGAATTCATGGACCTGGCAACGCGCAAGGCGGCCTATCAAAATACCCTTCAAAACACGTCACAAAGTAAGGCAACCCTTGCTAGGCGGCTCGAGCATATCAAGACGGAAAAACGCCAAACCGAGGCCGAAATTGTCAAGCTTGAAAAACGCCTCACCAGGGCGAAAGAGGCGCTTCATGACTTGAAGGGT
>JBFEUB010000191.1:0-6474 GCA_041547605.1 Desulfobacteria bacterium | reverse complement strand
TCGCGCAGAAAGAAATCGATGTGAGTCTGGTAGAACAGCTCATTGCAGAACGCGCCCGGGCGCGGCAAGAAAAAGACTGGTCCAGGGCAGATCGGATCCGAGACCAGCTCGCTGACATGGATATATCAATTGAGGATCGGCCCGAAGGCACCATCTGGAAGGTCAAGTAGTTTCCGTCCCCTTTCTCGGGAATATCGGTGGTTATTTCGCTTTTGGGGTCAGTAGAAAGCAGACTGACGTTTGGCAGCATTGATCCATGAAACCACACGTCTTTTAAGAAGTGGGTTTTTGCGCAGACGTATTGTCTGGTTAACCCTGATCAGTTGGGCGAAAAGCTTGTCCGGGTTCTGGATAGCCAGTTTTTTCCGCGAGTCGATGCCCGCTGTCTCCAAAAGACGCGCGTTGGTACTTCCCATATTAAGTAAGGTCACAAGTTCAAGCCTATGGCGGATTCTGTCGGCAAACGCCTTCTGAATGAGTTGTTCAGCCTCTTCCCAGTTATGCAAGATCTGTTCTGGATAGCGCCATCCCTTTTTGCTGAGGTTTGATGCATCATGCGGGCTGATGTCCTGAAGAATTTGGTGTAGAGATTCTAAGCGACTGTCAATTGTGTGGATCTTCATTTTGGCATAAGTCCATTCGCTCGAGAAAACACCGAGCACCATAATCGAGAAATAGGCAACCTTGTAGGTTGTCTGCCTATCCTTTCTCCTAAGGGGGATATCGTCCAGGAGAAAAGGCCGGGGTGCTTCTGGGTCCCAGTGGCGACCGCCCCGGAGAAGATAGAGGGCGTTTATCATGACGAAGCATTCTACACAGAAAGGTGGAAAGCCAAGAAATCCAAGGTAGGGCATCTCGAACAACTTCCCTTCAGACAAAAACGGGACCGTGTATATCCATTTCTCCAGTGACCAAAAATTGCACAACTCCCAATAGCCACCACAAACAATCCCTGCAAGGAGCAAACGAACCAAGGTTGTCCATTCGCCTTTTTTGCCGGATGCGAGTAAGGAATGTGTACCAGATCTTTCACATACAGGTTCGAGCAAGAAAGCAAAGGCGCCCCACACGAAGGGGAAAAAGTAGTTCGGCAAAACCAGGGGCAAGACCAACATAAAAAGCCCAGTCAGCAACGAGGCCCGTTCTGCCCAGCCCTTTAGGATAAACTCTGTCGTCACCCGTCTAGGGATTTTTAAGTGGCAAAGCAGCCGGTACACCAGAAACATACCAGGGAGAACCGTTGCAAAATCAAGATAGGCTTCCACATGCGACCAGAGCCCATCGGGCGGGACGCCCACGAAGTACCAGTCTTGAAGACGGAGATTCCAGAGTTCAAAAAAGAACCAAAATATGGCAGACCAAAAGAGCAGGACGGCAAATTCTCGGGGCCTCTTCAGAATAAGACCGTCGTTCCAGCGCCACCACAAGAGGCCATCCAGAAAAACAATCAGCCCATACCAGGCAAACAGATAGGTGTGGGCATAGAACGGAAAGATGTAATGAAGAGTCCCCCAAAACGTCAGAATGACCGTCCCGAGGCCGAGAAACATGATGAATTTACTAGCGAGGTCTCGGTTCATCGTACAAGAAAAGATCAAGTGGCCAGGCACGCTTTTTGTTTCTCACAGAGCACGCACAAACGCAAAGTTTTTGAGCAGATTTCCTGAGATGGGCAATCTGCTCAGGTTGCTGTCCCGCTTACACGGGGACCCAATATCACTGTTACGGTCCATATGCTCATTTTCTACGGCTATTTCTTGTTACAAAAGCAGCCACCCCGGAACTCATGGCGTCTGCCCTGAACGGAGAGAGCCGGTAGCCTGATTTTTCCTCTCGGAAGAACAGGCCAAAAAGAGCCATCATCCTAATGATCTCTGTGGGCTCGAGTGATCCCGATCAATCGGGAGCGCAAGCGAGAGTATTTTCATGCTTTAATTAGGAGCAACGATCGAATCTAATCCAGAAACGGCAATTTGTCCTTTTTGCGGTAGACAAGGGCCTGACACACTGCGATCAGGGTCTCTTTCTCGTCTGTCACTCTGATATTATATGTGGCGGTTCGCGGGGTGAGATTCACTTCCTTGGCCTCTGCGCGCAAGCGGGCTCCTGGTGAGGGAGTGGCGGTATACGTAATATTCATATTGAGTGCAACCGCCACTGTGCCATGAGAATTACCGGCCGTCTCAAAGGCCTCATCAATCAGGGCAAATACGGCCCCACCGTGGGCCATCCCAAATATGTTTTCCATATCCTGTGTGAATGTCATCTCGACTACCGAATAACCATCGTCGAGGTCAACGAGTTTCAGATCCATCTTCTTGGCAAAAGGTTCTTCTTTGACCTTCTGGAAAATGGCTTTTCTTATCCTCTCTTCCATGACTACGGTTCTCCTACTGACTAGCCCTCAACGACAAACCTGGCCAGGTTTTTCTTTTGTGGAATGTATTCGCCCACAGGTACGAGCTTTTTGTTAAACCTTACGCAGTCCACCATGAGCTGCCACAGGGCTTCCATCATGGCTGTTTCATCCTCATTTTCAGGGGTGAATTCAACCAGATTCTTCTCCATTTTAATCTTCATAGCAAAACTCCTTTCCGGGTTACCATTCATGTGGTGTCTTAAGTGCCCTATCACCTTTCCCACACCAATCCTCTATCGTTTCCAGAATCCTCAAGCGTCTATTTTTTCCCTGACTCCCTGGCGCTTGTTTCGAAAGAAGTCCTGGATTAATATTTTGCATTCGTTCTCTAGCAGACCACCCTCCACATGAATCATATGGTTCAGGCGGGTGTCAGCAGCCAGGTTGTAACAAGATCCAGCCCAGCCCCATTTTGGGTCCTTTGCCCCAAAGACGATCCTGGCAACCCGAGCTTGCAGCAATGCACCCATGCACATGATGCACGGCTCAATGGTAACATACAGCGTCGAGTTTGGCAGCCGATAGTTTTCAAGGGCCCGGGATGCTGCTCGCAGGGCCAGGATTTCCGCATGGGCCGTAGGATCACACAGTGCGATGGTCCGGTTGTGAGCTTTAGCCAGCGCTGTCCCATCTTTAGCAACGAGGACGGCGCCAACGGGCACCTCATCTTCCTGGGCGGCTTGTTGTGCCTCTAAGAGCGCCTGACTCATAAAGTCGCTATGGTTCAATGTGGACTCCGGGGGTGTGATCAACTTGACACCCTGTGCCGAAAACACTATAAAGAAAACATTTATAGATGCGCCCATAGCTCAGTGGATAGAGCGCCGGACTACGAATCCGTAGGTCGGGTGTTCGAATCACCCTGGGCGCACCAAGTAATGCTTGGGGGTTACCCTGCTGTTTGGTGCGGGGTAGCCCCTTTGTGCTACTTTGCCCCGCCGCAGATTTTAGTGTAAGATATTTGGCTGAGTATAGAGAAACAAATCTCTCTATATCATACATCCAGTAGCTTGTAATGCGAGAAACTAAGACCCACAATGCATGGTGTAGAGGAAGGTTCCACCCGAAAGAGCATAGTCTTCAGCGGGAAGGTCGTCCACGATTCGGACAGACCCCTGGAAGTTGAGCCCTTTGTATAACCCCTTCTCACTTAGTTACATGAGCTTTTTGACCCATCTATGGGCTTGCTCACTAAATGCTAAAAACTCGGCCTAACGGCCTCAAACAGTTTAGAATTTGCCCACTGAGGTGGGCCGTTCACTTCGCCCGGATGGGTGCACCAAAAACCTCACGAGGGGCGTTCCAAGGAGTTATACAAAGGTCTCGAGTTTTGACAGGATTTATCCATGAGAAATAAGCTTTTCGTCATACTAGGTGCCCGGGACAAGGCAAGGAGGCGAAAATCTGTAAGGCGTGTGAGGCCGAACACACATGAGCCAAACCTTGATATCCTCAAAAGGAGCCCCTGTCTTGCGTGCCAACTGTACATAGAAGATACCATGTGTGACCACGTGGACGTATGCAGCAAGATTGATGAGTTTAAGAGGGTGGCAGCCGTTCACTGCACGCTTTACAAAGATCACGACGTGTTCTCAATCCTCAAAATCTGACGGCTTCGTAAGAAGTCCATCTGCGGCGTTGCGCTTCGTGTTTCGGCGTTACGACGTACGATAAGTACGACTCACTTCTCAACACTTGCGCGCCTTACATCTGAAGCTTCTTACTGTGCCTTGCATCTGACGATGCTTTGCAACGTCCTCAAGACATGGAGGTCAAACTTTCCGAGCATTCCACTTTGGATCGGGGATTTGGGAACCCTAAATGTCATTTGGTATTTCTCCTGAACTGCAACAGCGAGCCGCTGCCCGATTTATTGGAAGTGAGGGGATCTTCAATCTACTTGGCGTTATCGTGATGCAGGCATCATTTTATCTACCCCTTAAAACCAGCTTCCAGTCCACACGCTTTTACCTGGCAGAACTTTGATTGTTTGAAGATAAGCCCCTGATTCGTGCACGGTCCCAAACTTAAACGTGGAAACTGAAGTTCCTTGTTGTTTCAAGGCCTTTAGTTGCGAAACAAAGCCACCCGCTATGCGGGTGGTCGTTTACTCTTTCGGCTCATCGTGTTATGGGTGCCGTCATGCACAGAGTTTCGCCACCAACGGTCCTTGGGCGCTGGTTTGATTCCTGCAAGGTCTATGCTGATCGGCGGGTGCTGTCTCTGCTGTTTTTTGGCTTTGCGAGCGGTCTTCCGTTGGCACTCACTTTTGGCACGCTCAGTGTGTGGCTGAGGGAAGTTGGGGTGAACAAGACCACTATCGGCCTGTTCGCCCTGATGGGTACACCTTATTCCGTCAAGTTTCTCTGGGCACCCCTAGTGGATCGGATGCCCGTTCCTTATCTTACCCATTGGTTGGGACGACGGCGCGGATGGACCATAATCACACAACTGGTGCTGATGGCTACGATCACGGGCTTAGGCGCCACAAATCCAGTGGCTCAACCGGGGCTGACAGCTGTCCTGGCCCTCTTGGTTGCCTTTTGGTCCGCCACTCAAGATATCGTGATCGATGCCTACCGGGTAGAAATCTTAGAAGAGCGTCAGTACGGGGCGGGAGCAGCCACCATTGTGCTGGGGTATCGGATCGGCATGCTGGTGTCAGGGGCGGGGGCTCTTTACCTGGCTACTTACATAGGTTGGTTTGCTGCTTACGGCGTTATGGCTGCCTTGATGATCGTGGGTGTGGTCACTGTCCTCATTAACCCGGAGCCGAGGGTACTCAAGAGCCGGGAATCCGTCGAGCAGGAGAAGCGGATTGTCGCTTACCTTGCTGCTCGCCCGCATTTGCAGGGAAAAAAGGCACAGGTGCTCGCTTGGATCTATGGCGCCGTGATCAGTCCTTTTGCTGATTTCATGGGTCGTCGTGGCTGGATGGTGATTCTGCTGTTCATCCTGCTTTACAAGTTTGGTGATGCGTTGGCCGGGGTGATGAGTGGCCCCTTCTACATAGAGCTAGGGTTCAGCAAGATCCAGATTGGTAGCATCAGCAAAGCATTTGGCCTGGGGGCCACGATCATCGGAGGCGTGATCGGTGGTATTGTTGTGGATCGTTGGGGCATTCTAAAAAGCCTTTTTGTGTGCGGCATCTTGCAGATGTTTTCAAATCTGATGTTTGCGGTTCTGGCCATGGTAGGCAACGATCCCCGGATGTTAGCTCTCACCATTGTCGTGGAAAACCTTAGTGGGGGTATGGGCACGGCCGCCTTTGTTGCCTACCTGTCCAGCCTGTGTAATGTGGCGTACACCGCGACCCAATACGCATTGCTGACATCGTTTATGGCCTTCGGTCGCACGTTGCTTTCTTCGTCAGGCGGGGTGCTGGCAGATCACATGGACTGGATAAGCTTTTTTGTTCTTACTACTGTGGCGGCCCTCCCCGGCCTTCTCCTGCTTGTGGGGATGATTCGACACTTTGCGGTCCCAACCAACGGTGAAGCTGTGACCGATGGAGCAGCCCTCAGCAACCCAAAGTCCAAAGGAAGATGAGACACACCTCAAGCCTTGAATCTTGCGCCGTATGCCGTAAGCCTTGTGCCGGCCGATGACCCATAACAACGCAGTTACAAAGGAAAGCCGCTCATGACCATGACATACGATCCAAATTCCCTGACCGATGAACAGTTGGCTGGTCAGCGCCTTATGGTAGGGTTCAGGGGCAAGGTTTTGGACGATGACTTGCGAACTATGATCACGGCCATGAGCATAGGTGGGCTCATCCTGTTCAAACGCAATGTGTCTGATCCTGACCAGTTGTCCGAGCTTTGTCAGGCGGCACAGGCCCACGCCGTGGAATCTGGCAATCCGCGTCTCATGATTGCCATTGACCAGGAAGGCGGGCCGGTGGCCCGGTTGGGCCCCCCTTTCACGGTTTTTCCAGGGAACCGGGCGATAGGGGCAGCCAGATCCGAGAAGGCCGCCAGGGAGTTTGCAGATGTGACGGCACGAGAACTTAAAGGCGTGGGAATTACCATGAATATGGCGCCGGTGTTGGA
>JBFEUB010000190.1:0-6538 GCA_041547605.1 Desulfobacteria bacterium | reverse complement strand
TGTGCGCGTCTTGCAAGAAAATACGGGATGATAAAGGGTATTGGAATCAGCTTGAGGCTTATATTTCTGAGCACTCCGAGGCAGATTTTAGCCATGGGATATGCCCCGACTGTGTCAAAAAACATTATCCTGAATATGCCCACGCCTTTGACGCCTATGAAAAGAGCGGGCGTAAGGCCACATGAGCGGGTGTCGAAGTCAGAGGAACAAACACCGGATAGTGAGTTGAAAGGCGTAAGGGGTAAACTTCCTGTTCAAAGAACGCCGGACGCCTTGTGCAAAGGGTCTGTTTAAGACCTGTTCTTGGTTGGTTCGGCTATCCCTTCCCTGTCGATAATATCGTCGGCATCCCAAGTCACGACATGAGGATCGTCTTTGCCCTTCTGGTGATGTTCCAGTTGAAGGCGGGATTTAGCATTATATTTATATTCTAGCTCCAGTCTATGCTTATCTACCTCCACCTGGCTGTCCATAGACTTTTTTGCCAGGAGATACTTCAAGTAGATAACCCACACTAAGAGTCCAAAGGCAAGAAAACCAACAAGGAGAATGATCCACTTGAACCGCATAATGGTATCAAGGCTGACCTCTCCGACGTATATGAGCAAATTAGGCAGAACCCAGTACGCCATAACCGCCAGGAAGGCCACCACTGCGATCACAAAGATGTTGAACCTGTTTACGCCGCCAATAATCTTTTCAAGCCGCGTTTCGTATCGAGATGTCTGCGTGTCTCTGGCGTTCCCCTTTGCTTCCTCCCCATAGAAAAGGGCCTCATAAGCTTTGAGGATGAAGGCAAAGAAAAGGAACATGCCGAGGGGGATGCCAAAGGCCGCGACAAACCAAGCCCTGAATGGAAAGGGAACGTCTGTCTTCACGAGTTTGCGCTGATAATTCTGTACGGGCCCATGAGTCATTCTGAACTGGTAGACATTAAAATCATTTAAGTTCTTACCATCTGTTTCGTACACGAGATCGCCGTTCTTGTCCCAGAACTGCAGCTTGTAATGTTCTCCCGACCGAAGCGCAGCCACAGCAAAAATGCCAAGCTCAAGCAGAAGCAGAACCACGGAAATGGCAATAAACACCGTTCTGTTCCCTTTGATGATGGTTAGCGTGCTCTTCCTTTGTGGCATCCTGCCCTTCCTTCAAACGCAAGCAGAGGACGATGCCTGTACGTCCCCTGCAACCACGATGGGGGCATTTTCCCCTTATTTATCTAAATGGTACTGTGGTACTGACTTGTCTCCTTTAACATAGATCAGCCTGAATATTCAAGCGGCACATGTCCAGGCCTGCAAATTTTGTGCGCAATATTCTCATTAAACCGAAGCGCCTGTTATCACCAAGCCTTTGCACGAATCATCCAAGCAAAAAGTAAAGACAAAATCAGAAAAAGGGTCCTACGGCACCTTGACACGTCTAACTTTTTCGGGATAAACAGATTCTTGGCAACAGGTTCTATACAAAGCAATTTAAGGGATCTGAGACATGCGCGTGGCCATGTATTACAATAACAAGGACATCCGGATAGAGGAGATGTCTGTCCCCAGCATTGGCCCGGGGGAACTATTGGTTCGGATCGTGGCCAGTGGCATCTGCGGTAGCGACGTGATGGAATGGTATCGTATCAAGCGGGCACCTTTCGTCCTAGGCCATGAAATTGCAGGAGAAGTTGTTGAAGTAGGAGAAGGGGTTGATCGGTACAAGAAGGGAGACCGAGTCGTTGCATCCCACCACGTGCCGTGCAACACTTGCCGGTATTGCCTTGGCGGCCATCATACGGTCTGTGATACTTTACGAGGCACCAGTTTTGATCCGGGCGGTTTTGCAGAGTATGTGAGGCTCCCTGCCATCAATGTAGACCGGGGTGTTTATCTTGTCCCGAACGAGGTCTCCTTTGAAGAAGCGACTTTTACGGAACCCTTGGCTTGTGTGCTCCGAGGGCAGAGGATTTTAGGTGTTCGGCCAGGTGAGACGGTTCTCGTGATTGGCAGCGGCATTGCAGGACTGTTACATATCCAGCTTGCCTGCGCCACAGGTGCGGGACGGGTATTAGCCACAGATATCAGTGATGCTCGCCTGCGGGCCGCTAGGACGTTTGGGGCCGATACCGTCATACACGCGAATGAAAACGTGCCATCTGAGATACGACGTGTGAATGATGGCTGTCTGGCAGATAAAGTTCTGGTATGCACGGGGGCAACGTCGGCCAATCTTCAGGCCCTGGAATCCGTAGAACGCGGAGGTACCGTACTGTTCTTTGCACCAACCGATCCGGGCGTTACCCTTCCCATCTCTGTAAACGATCTCTTTTTTCGAAACGACGTGACCCTCACGACCTCTTATGCCGGAAGCCCAGCAGATCATATTGCGGCCATGGAGCTTATTCGTGCGGGGCGTATGGATGTAGGCAAAATGATTACGGACCGGTTGAGCCTATCGGAGACTAGCAAGGGGTTTCAGTTAGTGGCTGAGGCCCAGGCGTCTATTAAGGTCATTGTGGAACCACAAAGATAGCCTCAGATAGATGACCATGGAACCGCTTCTGTTAAGCCGGTTGCTCATTGAGAGGCTCCACTGGCCTAAGAGCATGCATCATCGACGTTTGAATATTGGCGATTCTACGAATGAGGATTGAAGCTTCCTGCAGTCCTGATTTATCCGGATAGATCGGGATAAATCGGGACAGGGAGCGCGTTCTGTTGCAGTTCACGATACATGATTCCGGACTATAATTCCGCAATCCAAAACCCGCAATCGAGTCAAGGAGGGTATGACCATGCCAGATGCAGAAGGAATTCTGGAAGCAAGGGACGTGTCCCAGATGCCATCCGAGCAGAAAGGCACGAAAGAGAAAGCAATCAAAGGGGGCGACAACCTTGAGTGGGGGATGAGAAATCGCCTGTCCCGGCTAATCAAGCCAGATGGGCACTGCCAGTTTCTCCCCATAGATCATGGTTATTTCCAGGGTCCCACAAGGTGCCTTGAGAGACCGGGTGAAACGATCAAAGACTTACTTCCTTATGCGGATGGCCTGTTTGTGACAAGGGGGGTTCTTCGTACCTGTGTGGATCCAGATGCTAAAACCCCCATCATTCTGCGAGCTTCAGGCGGTACCAGTGTTGTTGGAGAAGACCTCTCAAACGAAATCATTACGACCTCGGTGGAAGAAATGATTCGGCTCAACGTGGCAGCCGTGGGTCTTTCCATTTTTGTAGGAAGTGATTACGAAAGGCAAAGTCTGGAAAGCCTGGCCATGCTCGTCAACGAATGTGAAGATTATGGTATCCCTGTCATGGCCGTCACTGCAGTCGGTAAAGAGCTTGAGAAAAGGACTGCGCGTTACCTTGCCCTATCATGCCGTATCGCTGCTGAATTTGGTGCAAAGATCGTTAAGACCTATTACTGCGACGAAGATTTTGAAAAGGTGACCAACGGATGCCCTGTGCCAGTGGTCATGGCCGGTGGACCAAAATGTGAAACCGAGTTGGAGGTCTTTGATTTTGTTTACGACGGCATGCAAAAAGGCGCTATCGGGGTCAATTTGGGAAGAAATGTCTGGCAAAATCCCCATCCGGTGGCCATGATGAGGGCGCTGAATGCCGTTGTCCACGATGGGGCCACGCCAAAACAGGCATTCGATCTGTTCCAAAGTCTCCAAAATATGTAGGGTTGGGCTCAACAAACAGAACTGTGAACCGCTTCGAAAAGGAGCTCGGGGGGCACTTCTGGGGATTATGAAGATTCTATCAGGGGTAAAGTCTGATAGGTTTAGAAAGGATTCTCCTTGCTTGAACACACTTTTATCCATATCCCTGGCATCGGGCCGAGGACCGAACAGCGCCTCTGGGAGCGGGGTATACTAACCTGGGAACAATGTCTCCAATACAAAGAGCCCCTCTTTTCGTCGGCCCGGGATGCCTTTGTTCGCAAAAATCTGCAAGAATCCCTCCAAAACATAGACAACATCCTCTTCTTCCGGGAAAGACTCTCCTTTGGGGACCTGTGGCGGCTCTTTGATACATTCAAGGGTCGGACCGTTTATTTAGACATCGAGACCACCGGGGGATACGGGAGAATAGATGAAATTACCGTTATTGGCCTGTACGATGGGCACAACGTTCATACCTTTGTAAACGGATTGAACCTGAACGAATTTGAAATAGGCATACAATGTTATGACATCGTCATTACCTTTAATGGTAGCCTATTTGACTTGCCTGTAATCATGCGTCACTTTCCGCACATTGCACTTCCCCCGGTCCATATCGATTTGCGCTTTTTCTTGAAAAAGCTTGGATATCGAGGGGGCCTCAAGACTATTGAAAAAACATTCTCTCTTTCTCGCGCGTCTGAAATCGAAGGCATGACCGGCTATGACGCTGTGAAGCTCTGGAGGGCATATGAAAACGGAGATCGCACCGCCTTGGGGCGTCTGATTCAATATAACACAGCAGATATTGTTCATCTCAAGCCCTTAATGGAAACCGGCTACAATGAGATGAAAAGACGGCTGTTGTCCGCTCTTCACGTCAATGTTCAGCCAATTTACCAGAACCCATCTCAAAAATGCGTCTAAGGCCCCATTCAGGTAACCAGCGTGGAAATGAGTTTCTGAACACCCATAAAACCGAACCAACCGCTAAACCCCACCAGGACAGCAGCACAAACTGCAATAATCCCTTTATACAATCGTTCGCTTAAGAAACTTCGGCCCTTTGAAATCGTAAGGGATACAAGGGAGTACCATGCGAAGTCCGCTGAAATGTGTCCTGCAAAAAAAGCAATCACCCCCGCCGCACCGAACTTCATCGCATAAACAATGTAGCCTAAACCAATGGTCGCCCACCATATGAACCAATAAGGATTAGCCAAGCTCATGAGGACACCTGCCCGGACAGGATGTCCACTTTGCTCGATATTTGGCTCCAGGTCTAATCTCAAAGAAGGAATACAGCGAAACATGCCGACAGCCATCCACATTAAAATCAGGCCCCCACAGAGGCCAAGGATACCAAAGACAATGTCCTAGTTCAGGTAGGGTCCAAGTCCCAGGAGGAGAAGAACGACCAAAGCAAGCTCGAGTATACCGTGCCCCACCATGATTAAAGGCCCGGCCCAAAACCCACGCCTGGAACTCTCGCTAATAGTGACCGTCAGGACCGGGCCTGGCATCAAAGCACCGGAAAGGGCAATGACAAAGGAGGTTCCAAAGATACTGAACAGCGCTACTATGGCATGAGGTGTTAGCACATTCCGTTCTCCCGCACATCTCCTTTTCAGGGCTCAAAATACTACATATTGCGCCTTATTAACATTAAGCCACAATATATGCTTGACATTACGTGTCTTGTGTGTTAGAAGGGATGTCACATCTCTTTGAGAAGCGTCTCGGCACCCCGTTGTGGCAAAATTCTATTATGGTCTATAACAAGGTTTGGGACTTGTATCAATGACTTGACAAGGCGTGACCGCAAGGTTCGCGTTGCAACATAGTGCATAAATCCGTCCTATCGGTCCTATGGGAAAACATGGCACACATGACGCAGTAGCGTGTTATGAAGCATTGATGACACGACCGATAGCCCGTCCCCCTTTTTCTGCAACTGTTTTTTCCCACTGTAGCGCTTCAGGCAATGGTCATTTTTTTCATAAGCCAAAAAAATGCTTGATTTTTTTCACTAATTCGTGTAATAGACCTCGCTCGTGGCTTAGAGAAACCGGAGGGGCGCGCCACCAAACAGGAAGAGCCGGAGCGAAGCATGGTGTGTGTAATGAATAAGTTGCGGGTTAAGTGCATGAAGTGCGGAAAAGAGTGGCAAAAGGAATCCTCGATTTCCTGGGGCCCCGATGATTTCACGTCGTCCCTGTGTGACAAATGCTTCAGGGTCGTAATTTCTCCCATCATTCACAAGAAACAGCTCAAGGAAGGCAATTTTGATTGTTTCGGACGAGCCGGGGAGTATTGCGATCAAATTGAATGCAAGTACAGAGAATGGTGCGTCCGCTGGGAGGAGTCAGAAAAAGAGGTGAAGAGGGTGGCCAGGCGGAGATAGGAAGTCCATCCCTGTTTTTTCGTTGTAGCTGCTGTCCTTTTAATTTCCACATCCGATTCCCGATCTGCACCATCATCCAAAGGTCATGTTGAGCTCATCGTTATCTCTGGAAAAAAGCCTATAGCTATTGCTAATCCCCATGTCCCCTCCCCTTCTTCCAATCACATCCCTTATACCCGTTTAGACTAGTGTTGTGTCCCAGGAGTTTGTTCCAAGAATATGGAATCGCCAAAAAGCCATTTTCCTTGCTCCGTGAGCATTTTCGGGACATCAACTTCACTCCGCTAAATCATGCACGCAGTGCTTCTTTTCAAGCCAACAGGCGCAACCGGAGCGCTAAAACTCGGGCCTAAGGCCCTCAAACAGTTTATGATTCTTAACGCTCCACTCAGTTGAAGTCCGGCTCCGAAAAAGCTGAATGTCGCTCGGAAAAGGCTTTCGGCTCCAGTATCAGTAATAGGACTTATTCCTGGGACACG
>JBFEUB010000189.1:0-6561 GCA_041547605.1 Desulfobacteria bacterium | reverse complement strand
GTTGTGCAAGCCATTGCACGGCTGGCACAAATCCTAGCTCATAGAGAATGGGAGAACCGAGCTCAGATATCAGGGACCGTGTGTCTTGAATGGTCTCGTCAACAAGCTTGCTAAGCTCATCTACGGCTACTCTGTGATTGGGGGAAGTGATCGATCCCAAAAGGGTTCCCAATGAAAGTTTGGCAAAAGCCAGGTTCTGGCCAATACGGTCATGGACCTCCGTTGCAATGCGGCGCCGTTCTCTTTCTTCGGCCAAAGACAATTCGGACGCCAGAGACCGGAGTCTCTTGTGATAGGCCAAAAGTTTTTCTCCTGCCCGCTTACTTTCGGTTATGTCTACGACGTTACCTAATATGGCATGCCTTCCCTCATACTCTATGTAAGTATTTCTCCTTGTGATCCATATCATTTCACCGTCTTTTGTCAGGCCCTTTGCTTCGTATTCCGATGGGACAACTTTTCCCTTTAACCTCTCTGTTCTGATAGCGTCTGTCAGGGCCCTGTCGTCAGGATGCACGAGCCTCCGCGATTCCATGCCAAGCAACTCGTCCACTGAATATCGGTAAATCTCGGCAAACCTTTTATTGGCAAATACGATCTTTCCGTCTTGGTCGATATAGATACCAGTCAAGGAGTTTTTAACCAAGCTACTGTATTTTTCTTCAGATGCCCGTAAGGCTTCCTCGGCTCGCTTGCGATTGGTTATGTCTACAGATGTTATGATGGCTCCGTCGCTAAACGGGGATATGTTGATGTGCAAGAATCTGTTGTCATATTCAAGCTCAGGAAAGTCCTTTAACTTGCCTGATGCCAAGCAGTCCATCAATTCCTCACGCATATTGACCTTGTGCCTCCCAGCATAGTCCTCAGTGTACATCCTGTCTCGAAGCTCTGGAAGTCTATCGTTTGTCTTTTCTCTTGCTGCCCTCTCTTTTGCCTTATTGAAGCCGGTTACTCTCCCTTCAAGGTCTACTATGATCGTTTCGATGGGGTTATTCTCGAACAACGCCCGGTAGCGTTCCTCGCTCAGACGAAGAGCCTTCTCTTTGCGCATGCGGTCCCCGATCTCCTGTTGAAGTAATTCATTGGTCCTTCTTAGTTCAACGGTACGCTCTTGCACCTCTTCCTCAAGTTGATCACGATATTGACTCAGCGCTTCCTCTGCCCGCTCGCGTTCTGTCATCTCCTTGAACACACTTTCAATCATCTGGTTTGTCTCTTTTTTCAGAAGTTCCAAAAGTTCTACTTGAGACAATCCTGAAACCCTGGCAGTGAGGTCGCCTTTCGAAACCCTATGCAACACATCAAAGTGCTCAGCAAGACCTATGGCAAATTCATGTGAAAGATCAACTATTTCCTCGAGGTTCTGTGCGGTCCGATTGACCGTTTGTTTTAATACACTAATCAACTCGAGCTCAGACGTTTCGGGTATTCTGATCTCGGGGTCTCCTGAAGAAATCCGCCTTAAGGCTTCAAGCACCTCCGATAAGCCCAGTTCCAGCTCGGTGCTGAGACTCCGAAAGTTCTCTTCACTCTTCCTCAGCCTCTCCTCCGCGAACTTGCGTTCGGTGATATCAGTATAGATGCAAATCGACCCCACAATTTGTCCCTTTTCTCCTTTGATTGTGTCCGCACGAAGTGAAACTGTTATAGCGCTGTCCTCACGGGTTCGCATCTCCACTACACCACGCCATGCTTTGCCCCTGGTAATGGTATCAAACACTTCGTGTTCAACCCGTGGATTAGCGTAGTGTATAGACAGGCCCCCGGCTCTTCTCAGATCCTCAACTTTGTATCCAAAGAGCTCCAAAAATGCCTTATTTTGATAGATGGGTTGACCTGTTAAATCGAACATGATGACGGCATCACTGGTGCTTTCGACGGCCTTGCTGACCCTGATAAGTTTCTCACTCGCAGTGGCCATTTGCCGTTCCACTAGACCGACATATAAAAACAGCAGTGCGAAAAGGACGCCCCCGACTCCCAAACAGATCGCGCCAATCATGAGGACAGTGTTGTGTAGGTGTGCTACCATGTCCGTGACGTCCGTCATAACGACCATTTCGCCCACCACACGACCACCAGCGTCATTTAGATGGATGAATCGGGTTCGATAGCGCCGATCATTGAATGACGTGCCTACGTCGGTCTCCCCGGACGGATGGTGTTCTTCGGCCAAAAATCTTGCAAGGTGTTCGGGAAATCCCTCTAGTGTATGGTCAATCATGACTAATGAAGGGAACCTATCCCATGTGGCATCGCGGCCAAGCATTTTCATGCCGGATTCCCAATTCGCCCGATCAAGATATTCCTTTTTAATCAGAACATAGATTTCTACACTGAGGACTTGGCACAATTTGCGCGTGATGTGTTCGATCTCCTCGCCCAGTTCCACGTACCCGATCAATTGCTGCCCATCATACCAGGGTTCGACCATCCGCAGGGTAAATGTTCCTAACGGTCCGAGTTCAATTCCGTGTGAGGGTTTTCCGGTTCTCTCAGCCTCTAGTGTGGTAAAACGGTTGATCTTGTCCCCATATTTCTCTGGCTTGTGTACACGCAGGATATTGACACGATCCGGATCGGTGAAGTATAAGTGGGTAATCTCATGTTCGGCATTCAACCTCGCAAACAGGGACAGGGTCCGCTCAAGTAGAGCCAACCTGTCTTTAGCTATCAAGTTAGCCTTGATTTGTTCATTATGAACGATTGCGTCCAGCGCAGCCCCCAACATACTTGCGTCGCTCTCCAGCTTTCGGTGGAAGAGTTTTCGCACTGACACCAACCTGCTGCCCACCATGTCATGCAGTTGATCTTGTTGAAACCGGTAGAGACTCAATGCAAAGCTACCAATCAAGATCGCCAGAGCCAAACATAGCGGGAGGAGGATTCGAAGTCTAAGGCTATACGTCTTCATGGATTCATTCTCCCGATGATTTGAACGAATAACAAATATCTTTGGGTTAGTTCTTGTGGTGATGAAATGCGGTCAACTCGTCGGCATGACCACTTGCCAATCGGGCAAGTTATCCATATCAGAGACTATAACCAGCTGACATTCATTAGACCTTTTCACCATAACCCATATATTGTGGCTTCTATCAATGCTGCAAGATTTCATATCTCTTGTGCCAAAGTCTTGGGTATTTGAAGCCGAGGGTTTTTCAAGATTCCTTCGCAATAGATTCAATATCCACCGAATGGAGATTACAGATTCATATCAGAAGACTTCCAGCCGAACTGTGTATATAGCTTTCAACGGTTCAAATGAGGTACTGTTAGGAGTAAAACATGTATAATTTGAAATTGCCGAGATAGCTCTCACGCACAGCCATGTTTGTACTTAACCAATTTTCAACCACCCGAATTACAAAATCAAACTCAAGTTAGTGCGAAGAAAGTATGATTCTTTGAATGTTTGTCAACGGTCAGGAAGAGACATAAAATACATACTCAGTTTGCTAAATATCAGCTCAGAGTAAAAGTTCAATCAGGTGAAATGCCAATTATTGACCGAAAAAGCTACCTGATATTATTGGGCAAAAATGCCTACTGGAACTCGCAGAAAATACGGAAGGAAAATCAAAAGTGTTGGAAAAGGACGGGGTTACAGAAGACAGATAGTGGACACAACAATAGATCAGGCAATATGTGCATCTGCCCCATTTAGAGGGTGCGAAACTTGAGTTATATATTTATGCACGTCCATAGTCTTTCCCTATTCTTTCATAGAAAAAGCGATGACGACGAGTTGGTATACTTTTGCAATAATGGCGTTGTTTCTTATGGGGATCCAGAGATTTTTGTATAAGGTCTCTGCTGAAAGAAGATGCGATGCTGTTCAGACAACTTTCTTTTTTATGGCCACAGTGGCTGTCTTGAGTTCAATCCTATTGGTTGTTCTCAAACAGTCCGTTACAAATATCCAATTTCTACTATTGATCGCCCTCATAAACAGTTGTGCTTTTCTTGCGGGCACGGTTGCTCACATAGAAGCACTTAAATACATAGCTGCCTCCATAGCATATCCAATTATCAGGCTCAATGTCGTACTTGTTGTGGTATTCTCCGTCATCTTTTTTGGGGATGACTTATCCGCCTGCCAGGCAACGGGCATCGCTCTTGCTGTGGGTTCTATAGTGCTTTTGTCAAGGCGATATGATGACAAAAAGGTGCCTTATGGAAGAACAAGACTTGGCTTTATGTTCATATTCATCTCTGTCATATGCGGTGCTATTGCTTCGATTTCCAGTAAATTTGCTGCTATTCATACAAACAAAATGGCTTTCATGGCACTTTCATACATATGTGCAACATTGTTTTCCTTGGGAATGAGAAAAAAATTGCAGGGACCGCGTACCCGTGTGGGTCACAAGGACGCATTAATCATCGGTATTGTTATGGGCCTAATCAATGTCGCTGGATTTTACTCCTTTCTAAAAGCACTTTCTATGGGACCACTCTCCATTATTGCCTCCATCACCGGCATGCATTTTGTCATAGCAATAATTTTGTCTGTCGTGATTTACAGAGAAACTCTGACGCGTTTGAGAATGCTTGGCATTTTACTTACCATTGTCTCGATCGTCCTACTGAGGCTTTAACGTCTTTTTCAGAATCCCCGATTGCCTGAGAACAGCATGTGCGCTCAATGTCACTCCACCAACCTGAAAAAGAACTACAGTCCTTAAACGGATACCTATTGGACGAGCTGGTCGGATGTCGATGTGGGTTGCGAAGCCTTTCATGGTACGGGGTCGCGCCATGCGGAATGGGCTGAGTGGCCGGATATTACTCTTCCTCTCAAATTCTTGAAAGGCTTATGCTAAAACCCCTGCCTTTCCGCCAAGTAAGTTTGGTTCCGAATATTGAGGCGTATTTTATGTTTCCTGAACTAAAAGCCTGAATCGGGATGAATCGGGACAGGGAATGCGCTTGGACCGACTATAGCGGAGCCGTGCAGGACCATGGTGTTGGTCAGCCAGCGGGCTTTAGGAACCTGCAAATCCGAACTGCAACTATAGTAAACGAGGCAAGCCAACTGTAGATGAAGATGTCGTAATACTTACACGTTGAGATAGATAATCTCTTGCTGAACCCCCTTTTTACTAGTCGGCAATACACGTGGAGGGGGTTGAGACGGTGTTGAATATGTAAGATAGTGTCCTGCATTCGATCTTTCAGAATTGGAATTGAGCCTCAAACCACTTTGTCTACGGTGTGGTTCGGGATGAGATATTCCAGCTGAGATACCTTGCTGTGCCTCGATTTTCCCAATTTAAAACCGCATCGCACCGACCTGTTCTGCTATCTCTTGAGCACAGGCGACCCGTTTCTTCTCTGACATATTTACATGTATTGTATCTGTTGCCAAATCTATCTGCATAGTTCCACCGTATTTTTCCACAATCTTACGAATGATATACACGACCGTGGCTCGCATTTGGGCTTCTTCGCCCCGTGACCATCCAGTAGCCAATAGGCCTTTGCCACGACAGGAGGATATCATCTTCGATGCATTTCTGTGTCTAATTTTTAAAAAAATAACACCTTACATCTTGAATTTTTTGGCAATTGCAACACGAACGGGACATGTACAGAAATAAGAATAACTAAAGGGCTGCGAGAACCGGCACGTGAAATCTTTTTCCAGACACTCAACATACGTGTCGAGTCCAATATCTCTTATCTTACAGGTAAAGCCGAATCCCGGCTTAAACCATTTACAATCCTTGGGCAATTTCAGACCATTAATGGCTTTTTCCATGACCAGCATATCTGCATGTTTCATCTTTGCCCCGCATTGGCATGGTATCTGTGCACTCAGGTCATCTTCAGGTGTATTGTATCGCAAACCTCATCGCACAGTCTATGAGACACAATACCTATTCAGCTATGGGACGAAATACCTATTAAGTGTTGTGACGCCTCTCCGCCCTAAAAGGCGGGGGTTCTGCCCTGCGGCAGTGCTGCATGCCCGGAGAGCGAGTTAGTCAAGAGCAGACTCCCTTCACGATGGGACCCTCTTCTTTCTCCCTGCTTGCCAAGTGTTGACGGACCCTGATGTCTCTCTCAAGATGCTGAAACAAGAAGGGCAAGGCCGTTTTTGACGCTGCCTTGCCCTTCAAAAATTACATGAAGATAACTCTGAAATTTAGGCCTCACCTACGCTGTGGCTGTCGATAAACTATTGCAACCTAGCCTTCTGCTGCGGTGTCAGCTTCTTGAATTTCACACAACACTGCCGTAGAGTCTGGGAGTCTGAAGGTGTCTTCTTGACCACTTCCGTGTCTGAAACGGCCTGTATTTTTAGCCTACCCAGATAGAAATCACCTTCGGTCATGAATATAGCGGTTGTCAGAATAACGTTCCGATAAGTATAGATGACAATTGAAAATACTATTTGGCTCACTTGTGGGTGTGCAATTTTAGGATTTTTGAATTCTCCTGGCTAAATCGCAAGAACTCGGGCGGAGCCCTCAGACAGCTTGCAATTTTAAACGCCAGTCACATTCAAAAATCTTCTCCAAAATTGCACAATGTCGTTCGCCAAATAATATT
>JBFEUB010000188.1:0-6571 GCA_041547605.1 Desulfobacteria bacterium | reverse complement strand
GGGCATATTCAGGATAATGTTTTTTGACACAGTCGGGGCATATCCCATGGCTAAAATCTGCCTCGGAGTGCTCAGAAATATAAGCCTCAAGCTGATTCCAATACCCTTTATCATCCCGTATTTTCTTGCAAGACGCGCACATGGGCAGCAGGCCACTCAATTGTTTGACCTTCGCGAGGGCTTGTCGGAGTTCGGTGATTAACCTTTCTTGCTCCTCCTGTGTGCGCTTGCGCTCAATGGCATACCGGATGGAACGCTCCAGCAGGGCTGGTCCGATCTCGCCCTTGTCGAGATAATCCGAAGCCCCTGCCCTCATCGCTGCCAGGTCCACTTCGCGAGCGCCCTTGCCGGTGAGCAAAATGATCGGGGTATGGCAGCCATGTTTAACGGCTTCATTCATTAACTCCAACCCATTGCGCTCACCAAGAAGGTAGTCGACAAGACAAACATCATATTCATTGCGTACCATTCTTTCTATAGCATCGTCGTAACTTTCTACCCATTCCAATCGGAATGTTCCCACCTCGATTTCTAGGAATAAGTCGCGCAGAATCACATAGTCATCGTGATCGTCATCAACAAGTAGCACCCTGGTCGGAGATGTGTCCATGCTATCCTCCAGTGTGTTGGGGTGGCCGTTCGACAATTTCAAACCAGTATTTGCTTATGGCCTTAAGAATGGAGACCAAAGAATCAAAGGTTACCGGCTTTATGACGAAACCGCTCACGCCCAAATCATATGTAGAAAGGATATCCTCTTCTGCTTTTGACGTTGTTAATACGACGATCGGAATCCGTCTCAAATCTGGGTTACCCTTAATCTCCTCGAGAGCCTCGCGCCCATCTTTCTTGGGCATGTTGAGATCGAGCAAAATCAGACCCGGGAGAGGTAGATTATCAAGCTCGGCGTATTTGCCGCGACGGTATAGATAGTCCATCAGCTCCTCTCCGTCTTCCACAAAGTGCATTTCGTTGGCCAATCGGCTCTCCTCCATGGCATCTTCCACCAACATCCGGTCCTCTGGGTCATCCTCGGCATACAGGATGATGATGTCATCCCTACTGCTTTCACGCATCGTTTACCTCTCTTCTTCTTGGTTGTTTTACCGGCAGCGTCACAATAAAAGTCGCACCCTGTCCAGGGGAGCTTTTCGCCGTGATCCTTCCGCCGTGACGCTCAGCAATTTTCTGGCAGATCGCCAGCCCGACGCCTGTTCCATCGTACTGGCCGCGGCCATGCAGCCGCTGAAAAACGCCGAAGATGCGGTCGAGATACTTTTCCTCAAACCCGATGCCGTTATCTTCCACGGTGATTTCACAAATGTCGTTCAGCAGTTGGCCGTAAACCTTTATAACAGGCTTCTTCTCCGGGTATTGGAATTTAAGCCCATTGTTGATGAGGTTCTGAAGCAACTGACGCATCTGGGTGGGATCGGCGTCAATCGTCGGCATTTCGCCCGTTTCCACACGCCCGCCTGCCCGTTCGATATGCAATTCTAAATCTGACACCACCTTTCGTGCCACATCCGCCAAGTTGATTGAGACGAAAGGCTGGGCCCTCGTTGTAATCCGGGAAAGCGTCAGCAGGTTATTAATAAGTGTCTGCATTCGTCTTGCTGCGTTCAGCATCCGATTCAGGTAGTCGGCCCCGCGTTCGTCCAGCCCCTTGACATATCTGGCCTTAAGCCGGTCGCCAAACGCTAGAATCTTGCGTAATGGTTCTTGCAGATCGTGTGAAGCGATATAAGCGAATTCCTGTAGTTCAGCATTAGAGCGTTGCAACTCTGCCATGATTTCTTTCAGTTTTTCCTCCGCCCCCTTACGTCTGGTAATGTCTCGGAGAATGTGGACGCTGCCTACGGGAGTCCCGTCGCTATCCAAATAAATCCCGGCGCTCACACTCACGTCAATAGTTTTTCCGCCTTTGGTGTAACGACGGCTTTCAACATCAGAGAAACTTTCTCCTGCTTTCACCATATCGATCATCATTTGGGTTTCAGGCCAGTTCTCATTGGGGACGTAATCTAATTTCTTACCTAAACGCTCCTCTGGTGTCCACCCGAAAACCTGGGTGAATGCCGGGTTTATCTTAATGCATCTCCCCTCCATATCATAGACAACAATAGGGTCAGGACACGCTTCCAGAACTGCACGGTGTCTCTGTTCGCTCTCCCGCAAGGCCGCCTCAATCCGCTTCCGGTCGGTAATGTCTCTCACGATATTGACACTGCCCACCGGAATTCCGTCGCCATCAAAATAGATACCTGTAGTGATGCTGACATCAAGAATGTCTCCTTCTTTATTGTAACGACGGCTTTCAATGTCAGAAAACGTTTCTCCCGCTTTCACCATATCGATCATCATTTGGGTCTCAGGCCAGTTCTCATCAGGGACGTAATCAAGTTTTTTTCCAAAAAACTCCTCAAGCGTCCACCCGAAAACCTGGGTGAATGCCGGGTTTAAATACGCACCTTTGCCCTCCATGTCGTAAACAACAATAGGGTCCCGGCAAGCCTCGAGAACCGTGCGGTATTTCTCTTCGCTATCTCTCAATGCCCGCTCAGCTCGCTTACGCTGGGTGATTTCCAGGGTGACTTCCACAGCACCCGCAATATCGTCATTTTCATCCAGTACTGGATAGCTTCGTACAAACCATACTCGGCCATCCGGACTAGTCATCTCTGTATCCTGTGTTCGACCAGTTTCGAAAGTCTTCACAACAGGGCAGCCCGGACAGGGCTTACTACGCTTGTGCCATAACTCGTAGCAACGATGTCCTGCCACGTCTTGAGAGACCAACCCATGCCATTCTCTTGCCACTTTGTTGGTCCAGACAATCCTGTTTTGCTTATCCAAATAGACCACGGCCTCTGAGATGCTGTCCAGGATACCTTGTTTCTCTTTTTCGCTCCTTCTCGCCATGTCTTCCGCATGCTTGCGCTCGGTAGTTCTTTTTTCTTCTATTTGAAAGACGTCCCAGAACAGGTGCGCAGCAAGATGATCCATCAGTCGGACATGGCTGGGCTTGGTTTCTGCAATTTCAGCGGCTATGTCATCACGGCCTGTAAGCTCTATGATCATATTAAGGTCTTCGAGGCCGTAAAGGTCCCGGTAGTCAGTCGTGGTGTAGATCCCTTTTTGCCGGGCATGACGGCAACCCATAGCTTCAGGATTGGTATCAGCGACTCCAATGAGGTTCATATGAAGCTCACGAAGCGTTTCAGCAAATATCATATCCATGATCGCCTTGCACCCTGGACCTCCACCCACTATAGCCACGTTGAGTGTTTTATTCTGTTCCATCATTTGAACCCTCTTGCATAGCACTCGTGAAATGAATCAGCATTAAAGATTCCGTGCAGCAAACCGCAGGGAATCTTGGAAGGGTAATGAAACAACAAAAGATGCCTAGAAGTGTTTTCAAAACCTCAGATCGCGTTCAAGGGCAAGGCAAAAGCCGATGAAAAAGCGCAGCATAAACGAGACAGTATGTGAGCATTTTGAAGAGGCTTGCAAAACAGCCATTGGGCGTTAGATGGGGTTTTGAAGACACTTCTATTCATTTGAGGCCACTTTCACCAAATACTTCGGCTTCGTATACCTCTACCCTGGTCTCCGGCTCTTGCCACGCCTTTGCCGGCATCCCCCCTTTTAGACAGAGGTGTTCAAGGAACTTCTCTTTATCAGGGAGCTGCTTCCAGACCTGTGGAAGAAAGGTTGAGCGGTTCATGCCGCGAGACAGGATAACGCCATGGACATTGGGTTCGAGCTTTCGCTTGAGATCCTCTCCGTCACTAAATCGCACGGCTTCTGGTACGGAGAGGACGCTGATTTCGATGTCTATCTCCTGAAGTTCGTCCGCACCGAGGGGTGGAAATCTCGGATCCCCAAAAGCCGCGTTTTTAGCGTTCTTCTCCACACATTCCAAGAGTGAGCATGTGGGCTCAATGGTGCCTATGCAGCCACGCAGTTGGCCGCGTTTATGCACGGTAACAAAGCAGCCTCTCACCTCATTCAAAACAGAAGAAGTTCCAGTCGGCCTTTCCACCTTGGCTCCTTCCAACAGCCTGGCCTCAATGGCCGTGCGGGCAAGCCTCAGAAGACATCCCCGATCCTGAGCAGAAAGTGTCTCTTTCATTGTCTTTGTGATCTCCTTTCCATCTACAAAGGCAATACTTGCATAACCCACGACACGGTTCTTGTTGCCTGCAGTGTCGCCGGAGTTCCTGTAGTCGATTAATATACCTTTCCAGCCCTTAATTTGAGCGATATGCATCAGTGTCAAAGCGGCTTGCTTACCGCAGGCTTCGCATAAAGTCATGTCACTGATTTTGCAGTTGGAGATGGCAGTCGTGCAAATGCGATCCAATGCTATGGCTGTGCTGTAGGAGTAAAAGTGAGAGAGATCCGAGCTTGCCACCACAAGGGTATCGTCACCAATGTAGGGAGCGAGACTCATGGCAAGCGCTTTGGGGTCTGCGCTATTTGTCAAGATCGGAACGATCTCAAAGTCTTTGAGTAACACCTGGAGAAAGGGAATTTGAACCTCAAGGGCGTGTTCTTTAACATGGGCTTCAGGAACAGACGTAAAGCCGGGCAACCCGTGAAGGGTCGAAGCAAGTCCAGCCAGGCGAACATCGCCCAAAGGGGTCCGGTAGGCATCAACTGCGGGAATGGAGGCATCGCTCAGTCGGACGCGATGGCTGGGGCCTATCAGGATGACGGTCTTCACGGCGGGGTCGATCTGTCTGAATCCGGCTGCGGCCACAATACCTGAGTAAATGTATCCTGCATGGGGAGAGACCATGCCGCGGATCTTTCCTGGAACTTTCGCACCTGATGCGTCGTTGAGAAAAGTCCCCACCATCTGGCGTAGCTCGTCAGATCTACCGGGGTAGAACATGCCGGCAACTGCAGCAGGCCGTACCCCTTTAGGGCTGTCATCCGCGATCGACAAGCGGGCATGCACACAACTCAAAATCAAAATGATTGACAGAAATATGGCCTTGCGCCTTTTCATTTTCAATATCCCGAAACATCCGGGTCGGTTTCTGATTAGGCCCACCTGCCGCTGATTTTGGTTCTGCAGAACTTGCATTTCCCCTTGTTCACATAGTTGGACAGGAGGGTATATCCTCTTCTCTTAACCACAGTCTGTCTGCAGTTGGGACACCGGGTCTCGTCACCCAACCCTGGCACGTTTCCGATATAAACATAGTGAAGCCCCGCTTTTAAGGCCACATGCTCGGCCTCTTGCAACACCTCAACCGGTGTGGGGGGAAGGTGAACGAGCTTATATTGGGGATGAAACCGAGAAAAGTGGAGTGGATATTCGGGGCCTAGATTATCCAGGATCCACCCGCACATCCTCTTGATCATCTCCATGTCATCCGTGTAGGTGGGAATGACCAAGTTGATGATTTCCATCCATATCCCTCGCTCGTGAAGGGTCTTAAAGCTCTTAAGCACAGGCTCCAGGTGCCCGCCGTTCAGATTCCAATAGATTTCCTCTGAAAAGCTCTTCAGATTCACGCTCGCTGCATCGATGACCTCACACAGCCGATTGAGGGCAGGCTGGCTGATGTACGCGTTGCTAACCCAGACATTCTGAATCCCAAATGTTTTGGCTCTTGTAGCGATATCGACCATATATTCGTAATAGGTCGTGGCTTCCGAATAGGTATAGGCAATGCTCTTGCAACCGTATCCTGAAGCCATCAAGACCACATCATCCGGGGGAAAATCTTGATTGCGAGTCCTGTCCGGGCTGGTTTGAGATATCTCCCAGTTCTGGCAATTGAGGCAGTGGAAATTGCACCCAGCCACTGCAAGAGAGAAGGACTTGGTCCCGGGATAGAAATGTTGCAGGGGTTTTTTCTCCACTGGATCGACATTGACCACACACGGGTTGGCATAGGAGATGGTGTGGAGTTTCCCCTCTATGTTTACCTTGGTTCGACATCTTCCGCGTTTGTCGGGGCCGATGACACATTCGTGCGGGCAGGTGCCGCATTGCACCACGCCGTCAGCAAACGCCTTATAGAAATAAGCTTCCTTAACGTGGGGATCTGTTACCGAGAACTTCCTCGCCGCCCATCCCAAATCTAGGGGAAACAGCGCAGCACTGCATGCGGCACAAAAAGTGGTTCTGACGAAATCTCTGCGTGATATTGCCATATGGACCTTACCTGCGGTTTAGGCTTGTTTGACCTAAGTTTCTTTGGTTATAGAGTACGTAGCAACGATTCACCCTGTTAAATCGGCCCCCTCTGTCTCTCGTAGCGAGAACTTGACTGGGCGGCGATGAAACGCGATCCCGACAAGTCGGGGCAGATGGACTTTTTACGAAGCTGTTAAGTTTGTTTCGAAATAACGAGCGCATTAAGGCCCAAACTCAGCCCTTTGAGGGCTGCTACCGAGATCAACACCCCTAAAATTCCTATTTTAGGTAGAAAAACAAGTCCTGTCAATATCGTTCCACAAGCTGCACCAGCCAGGTCTGACACATAGAGTCGACCGGTGATCTCTGCACCAATCCCACGGGACATACGGGATACTGCCGAAAACTGGC
>JBFEUB010000187.1:0-6609 GCA_041547605.1 Desulfobacteria bacterium | reverse complement strand
GTAAGGAAGGGGACCATTTTTAGATTCGCTCGCTGACCCTGTAGCAAGCTACAGGGAATGCGCTCGCTGTTGCAGTTCAAAAATCCTAAAATTGCACACCCACAAGTGAGCCAAATAGTATTTCCAATTGTCATCTATTCTGATCGGAACGTTATTCTGACAACCGCTATAAAGAGACAACTGGCTGCTGACAACAAGCCTCAGACATGACTTGTTTCAGCATAGAGGTATAGATGATAGCCCCTCGGTGTTGTTGCGCGCACGGCCTGCATAGATTATACTGAATATCACGGAGGAGGTATATGAGGTGATAGCCGTTGTTCAACGCGTAACAGCCTCAGAAGTTCATGTAGATAGTGAAACCATCGGGCGTATTGGCCCTGGACTTCTCGTTCTGCTTGGCATTTCCCGATCTGACGAGGAGAAGGAAGCAGATTACCTGGCAGATAAAATTGTACACTTGAGGATCTTTGAGGATGATGATGGCAAGATGAACCGATCGCTGGTCGAAACCAGCGGCGAGATGCTGATAGTCTCCCAGTTCACCCTGTTAGGCGATTGCCGAAAGGGGCGGCGCCCATCCTTTGTCCAAGCAGCTCCTCCGGAAAAGGCCGAAAGGCTTTACGAGCACTTCGTATATCAGGTAAGATTAAAGGGTATTTCCGTGGCCACGGGTCAGTTTCAAGCCAAAATGGCCGTGTCCCTGGTAAATGATGGGCCGGTGACTTTGATCCTCGAAAGCAAGTAAGACGGCTTCGTAAAAAGTCCATCTGAGGCGTTGCGCTTCATCTTTCGTCATTGCGACGTACTGTAAGTACGCCTTATTCCTCAAGGTTCGCGCGCCTTCCATCTGAAGCTTTTTACTGTGCCGTCTGTTTGTTGACTTTTTGCGAATCTATCAAGTAAGGAGAAATGTCTGCCAGGGAAAACAAGGGCAGTGGACACAAGGAGCTCCCTCCATGCATGATCCGTGTGGACAAGGAGGGCCGATGGTTTCATAAAGGAGCCCCCATCATTCACCGCGAGCTTCTTGCTCTTTTTTACAAGTCCCTCGACGTAGATGAACAGGGACGATACGTCATCAGCTTAAAGGAACAGGTATGCCTTTTGGACGTGGAGGATACCCCTTACGTCATCGTCAGGACCGACTTTTTACCTGGCTCTGCTCATGGGGATGAAGACCGCTTTGTCCTTCGTCTGATTGACAACAGTGAAGAAACCCTTGCCCCCGAAACCCTTTGGATTGGTGCTGAGCACGTCCTTTACTGCAAGGTCCGAGACCGAAAGCGCAAGGCGCGTTTCTCCCGGCCCAGTTATTACCAGCTTGGTCAGTATTTTCAGGAAGAGCCCCAAACAGGGCGGTACTTTCTGAGCCTAAACAACACGACGTATTACATTGAGAAGGACCCCTTGAAGTGATCTTATACCGCATTCTGATTCTTTCACTGGCCGTGATGACATCCTTTGGCTGTGCCCCCCGACCAAGGATTCCCGTGACAAAGCCTGCCGCGGTCGATTGGAAGCGTATTCACAAGGTGGCTGTCCTCAAATTTGATGGGCTATATGGGGAAACTGTCCGCCGTCATGTTTTGGATAGGCTCGCTCAAGTTCAACACTTTACTTCGACAGACACCCCCTATTTTCGTGCCCTGGCCGACACCCCCTATGAGAAGTTACAAGAGGCCAGTTTTTTGAGCGTGCTCAAGCGGCTTCACGTCGACATCGTCTTAGGAAGCCTTGTAACCGCGGAAATAAATGACGCTCCTGGTAGTGAACAGGTTCAGATGAAGGAAGGAACAGGCTATTACAAAAAAGAGAAAAACGTCTATGGTCAGTGGGTGGACGTGGAGATCAAACGGACGGTGATGAGGGATGTGCCCTGTGTGATTCGACATGCCTCCCTGGCCACCGAATATAAGGTATTTGATCTGAAAACCAACCGGATCATTGCCGCCGGACAGCTCACAGAAAACTACAACAAGAATTTTGGCGCACATAAGCCGTATGTCTCCCTCGGCCATGAGCTCCGCGATCTCCCGGCTCCCAGTGCCACGATGGATGAACTCTCCGCCAGCCTGGCCATCAAACTTGTTGCCGGGCTCTCCCGAATCAAACTCTCAAGTATGGTCAGTCTCGACGACACCGGCAATAGTCTAGTCACGCAGGGGGTGGCATTGGCAAGGGACGGGGCCTGGGCAGATGCCATGCACCTCTGGCAGGAGGTCATTGGAAGCGAACCAACCAATCCGGCAGCACACTACAATCTTGGCGTGGCCTACGAAGGTCTGGGGGATCTGGAAAGCCTCAGGGCCGCAATGCGCTTTTATGAGACGGCGGCCAGGTATGAAGACAAAGGGCTTTACGCGGATGGTATTGCACGTGTCAAGCGTATGATTCACCAGAGCGACAACCGTTAATTAAAAGAAGGAGTTGAAAAGACGTATGAAAAAAAGTCTCACCAAAAGAAAAGTGGAACAGCTAAGAAAACAGCTTGTCCGCAAGCCCCAACTTGTGTGGGATGCGCTGAAGCCGGGCGAGAAGAAGAAAGCCTTTGACTTTGCTGAAAGATACAAAAGTTTCCTCGATACAGCTAAGACAGAACGGGAGGCGGTACGCTTTATCGAAGCCTTTGCAAAGAAGAAAGGGTTCAAAGATATCACCAGAGCCCGAGGTGGGAGGAGATTCTACAGAATCAACAAGAACAAGAGCATTGCCTTGGCCGTGCTTGGCAGAAGGCCGGTAACGGCGGGTGTAAATCTCGTCGCATCTCACATCGACGCCCCCCGCCTTGACCTGAAGCAAAACCCGCTTTACGAAGAGGTAGACCTTGCCTTTTTAAAGACCCACTATTACGGCGGGATCAAGAAGTATCAATGGTTGGCCCGACCCCTGGCAATTCACGGCATGGTCCTCAAGAGAGACGGAAGCCATGTCGATTTAAGGGTGGGTGAGGAAGACGACGACCCTATCTTTACGATTGCCGACCTGCTGCCGCATCTTTCCCGTAAGCTCCAGAGTGAAAAAAAGGTGGCTGATGCCTTTGAAGGGGAAAAGTTGAACGTTTTGGTTGGAAGTCTCCCCCTGGGCGACGATGAAACCAAGGAGCGCTTCAAGCTTGCCATGCTTGAACGCCTATTTACCAATTACGGCATTGTAGAAGAGGATTTAATGAGTGCGGAGGTCGAGATCGTGCCGGCTGGCAGAGCCCGAGACGTGGGCTGGGACCGGAGCCTGGTTGGTGCATATGGTCAGGACGATCGGGTATGCAGCTACGCCACCATAGAAGCTTTCGGGGAAACAAAAAGCCCGGAGGTCACGGCACTCGCGCTTTTCATCGACAAGGAAGAAATTGGAAGCGATGGAAGTACTGGAGCAAAATCCCACTTTCTGGAAGACTTCGTTGCAGACCTGTTTGAGGTAGCCGGTGAGCAGCCGACCGGAAGGGCGCTCCGTTCCTGTTTGATGTCCTCCAGGGCGCTTTCTGCAGATGCCAACGGTGCGCTGGACCCGGATTACCAAGAAGTGCACGAAAAACGCAATGCAGCCAGGATCGGATATGGCGTGTGCATCACCAAATTTACCGGCTCAGGGGGCAAATACGGTTCCAGTGACGCTAATGCAGAGTACCTGGCTGAAATTCGTCAACTCCTTAACAAAAACAAGGTGATCTGGCAGACCGGCGAACTGGGCAGGGTCGATGAGGGGGGTGGCGGGACAATCGCCAAATTTCTGGCGGTCTACGGCATGGAGGTTGTGGACTGTGGCACCCCGCTCCTTTCTATGCATTCGCCTCTTGAGATTGCGAGCAAGGCAGACATCTACATGACCTATAAGGGATACCGCTCTTTCTTTAATAGTACATAGAACTGGCGATATAACATAGCGTCGCGTCTCAGAAGTTTTTTAAAGAAACATGGAGTCATCGTAAAGCCGTTTTCCTCACTCCGTGCCCAAAAACGCTCAATGTCGCTCGGAAAAGGCTTTCGGCTCCAGTATCAGTAATTAAACTTATTCGTGGGACATGACACTACTGTCGTGTCCCAGGTGCATCACGCAAACCCTAACCCGCAACGCGAAACCTGAAGATTTGAAAACCCATCTCGATTGTATTCCCTGCTTCGTCAAACAGGCACTTTTTGCTGCCAGGGCTGCCGTTCACGACGAGAAAAAGATTAAAGAGGTCCTCGACAGAATTGGCATGCTCATCTCCGATATCCCGTTGCACCAGTCCCCACCCGAGACCAGCAGGAAGATTTATAGAGCCGTTGTGGAGGTCACGGGGATACATGACCCTTTTGAAAACCTCAAAGCCGAAAGCATTAAGACAGCCTTGGCCCTTTATCCGGGGTTGAAGGAACGGGTCTTGGCGTCCGAGGAGCCGCTGGAGACGGCAGCAAGGCTTGCCATCGCAGGAAATGTTATTGACTTTGGCGCCAACCCCGATTTTGAGCTCCAACACGATATCCAAGCAATCCTTCAAGGCCAACCCGTTGTTAACCATTACCATGCTTTCAAAGAAAAGCTGGGTGCTACCCAGGAGATTCTCTATATCGGGGACAATGCTGGTGAGACCGTATTTGACAAAGTCCTCATCGAAGTAATGTCCAAGCCGGTTGTCTATGTCGTCCGAGAGAAGCCTATCATAAACGATGCCACAATGCAGGACGCCGTGAGAAGTGGTCTGGATACGGTGGCCAGAATTATCTCTTCAGGATGGGACGGCCCCGGTGTCAGCCTGAAAAGCTGTTCCGAGGAATTTCTGAATAGTTACAGGCGGGCGGACCTCATCATCAGCAAAGGGCAGGGAAACTACGAAACGCTTTCTGCCGAGCAAAGGCCTATCTTCTACCTCCTCAAGGCAAAGTGCCCCGTCATTGCCAGAAGCCTCGGCGTGAAACAGGGAGACACCCTCATCAAGTACGCCCTGGCTGAAACTGTTCTTTGATCTCATAGTGTGCTGCCTCTCGGAGCCAATGCCCTCCTATCCTCTTGATATCTTTCTTTGTTGCCTCTGCGTTTCTCATGGGTTTTTGGGCATGGGAAGGAACTCCGTTATTATACTTGCCTATAATAGCCTTTTCGTTATTATACTTACATCAATATATGTATAATAAGGCCTGGCGGCTATTTTGGCTGATCACGCCTCTCCTTGTTCAATGATTGAAATGATTTCATCTGCAACATAAACGCGATTCCGCAGCTTGCCCGTGGCCTCCCGGAGAATGTTTGCATGTTCCAGCTTTTCTATGTTGAGTTGAGCGGAGCGAGGTGTAACGGAAAGCTTCTGAACGGCTGAACGATTGGTTATAGCTGGATAGCTGAACAGCTCGTCCACGAGTTGCAGCAACAGCGCAGAAGCCCGAGCTTCCTGCAAATCGACTCTATATCTCTGCCACAGCGCCAGCAAACGGTCAGAACGACGGATGGCGTCGCGGGACTGAGAGGTAATACCGCGCAGAAAGTATATTATCCATTCTTTCCATTTACCGTGTTGGCTAACCTCAAGCAGTCGTTGATAATACTCATCCCGATAGCGTTCAAAGAACGCACTCAGGTAGAGAAGCGGTTGGGGAAGCAGACCTTCCGAGCACAACAGCAATGTTACGAGTAGGCGGCCAACCCTTCCATTTCCATCGAGGAAGGGATGTATCGCCTCAAATTGATAATGTATGAGTGACAATCGTATCAAGGGCGGCAAGTCTGACTTGGCGTGAAGGTACTTCTCAAATCTATCCAGGGCGTTACGCATTTCATCTATCGGAGGAGGAACATAGGTTGCGTCCATCAAAGTGCATCCCGGAGGTCCAATCCAGTTTTGTGAACGTCTGAATTCTCCGGGAGTTTGACGTTGCCCGCGCACTCTTTCGAGCAGTATTCCGTGAATCTCTCTTATCAGCCGGAGGCTGAGAGGCAGATCTTTTAATCTATTTAGTCCATATTCCAAGGCCTTTACATAGTTTGAAACCTCTCTTACATCTGGAATTTCCTTTTCTCTTAGTTTAGCAGATTCGAAAAAAAGGAGGTCGGAAAAAGAAGCCTGGGTCCCTTCAATCCGGCTGGACAGGACAGCCTCTCGGCGTACAAAAGGACCGATGAGGAGGTGAGGGTTTGGCAGGGTTCGGGCAACCCCAACAAGTTCGCTCAAAGCGCGATCGGCATCTGACAATTCTCTGACAATATCCATTGTAATATCGATCGCGGGAGGTAAGGGACCCGGTGCGTAAGCCCAGTATCCATCAGCGCCCTTAACTAGCCTGCGGTACTTCTCCTGCGTAAAATCAGAAGGCTGCATGTTGTTATACCTTAATAATGTAGTCGCACGGCTATTATACTTTTACGGTTTTATGTATATTAAGGCCGTGCTGTTGTCAACCGGATTCTTGTCAAACCTATCAGTTGCGTGGGAACAACCTTCAACGATAAAGGCTGAGAGCGGACGCGAGCCGGGGATTGCGGATAACGCAGGATTATATAGCGGTTGTCAGAATAACGTTCCGATCAGAATAGATGACAATTGAAAATACTATTTGGCTCACTTGTGGGTGTGCAATTTTAGGATTTTTGAACTGCAACAGCGAGCGCATTCCCTGTAGCTTGCTACAGGGTCAG